>NZ_JAYRDJ010000001.1:341310-469803 GCF_041909475.1 Niveibacterium sp.
TTGAGGCGGCGGTGCTGGCGGTGGCGCCGTGGATGTCGGCGCCACTCGCAAAACGGATTCAATTCAGATAGGTGATCGACGATGTGCGGGATTCTAGGTGTAGTAGCGACTACGCCGGTCAACCAGCTGTTGTATGACGGGCTTCAGGTGTTGCAACACCGCGGGCAGGACGCAGCGGGCATTGCGACGGCGCAAGCGGGCAAGTTTCACATGCACAAGGGCTCGGGGCTGGTGCGCGATGTCTTCCGCACGCGCAACATGCGTAACCTCACCGGTAACTGGGGGATTGGCCATTGCCGCTATCCCACAGCCGGTTCGGCCTATAACCCGGCCGAAGCGCAGCCGTTTTATGTGAATTCGCCGTTCGGTCTGATGCTTGCGCACAACGGCAACCTGACCAACGCCGATGAGCTCAAGCGCGAGATGTTCCTCGCCGACCTCCGACACATCAACACCAACTCGGACTCCGAGGTGCTGCTGAACGTGCTGGCGCATGAGTTGCAGGAGCACGCCAAGGGGCCACGGCTGGAGTCCGAACAGATTTTCAAGGCTGTTTCGGGCGTCATGCGGCGCGTCAAGGGGGCTTACGCTGCGGTCGTGATGATCGCGGGCTATGGCCTGCTTGCCTTTCGTGATCCGCACGGCATTCGCCCGCTCGTGATCGGCAGCAATGAAGCGCTGGGCGGCACCGAGTACATGGTCGCTTCGGAAAGCGTCGCGGTCGACGTGCTTGGCTTCAAGCTTTTGCGGGACATCGCTCCGGGCGAGGCAGTGCTCATCAACACCCAGGGCCACCTGGAAAGCCGCCAGTGCGTGTCCGGGCTACCGCACGCGCCTTGCATGTTCGAGTTCGTTTACCTTGCGCGCCCGGATTCGCTGATTGACGGCATTTCGGTGTACGACAGCCGCGTCAAGATGGGTGAGTACCTCGCTGAACGCATCCTCAAAAAGTATCCGGATCTGAAGATCGACGTTGTCGTGCCGATTCCCGATTCCAGCCGCCCGGCGGCGATGGAGCTGTCGAATCGTCTCGGCGTTCCGTATCGCGAAGGCTTCGTGAAGAACCGCTACATTGGCCGGACCTTTATCATGCCGGGGCAGGCGGTACGCCGTAAGTCGGTGCGTCAGAAGCTCAACGCGATTCATCAGGAATTTGCGGGCAAGAACGTGTTGCTGGTCGATGACTCGATCGTTCGTGGTACGACGAGCCGCGAGATCATCAATATGGCGCGCGAAGCGGGCGCTACGCAGGTATTTATGGCCTCTGCGGCGCCGCCGGTGCGTTTTGCCAACGTCTACGGCATCGATATGCCGAGCCGTAACGAGCTGATCGGCGCTTTCCGTTCTGAGGACGAGATTGCCAATGAGATCGGGGCTGACGCGCTGATCTATCAGGGTCTCGACGATCTCAAGAAGGCGGTCAAGGAGCTCAATCCGACGATCGAGGTGTTCGAGACGTCTTGCTTCGACGGTTTCTATGTGACTGGCGACATCACGGCCGCTTATCTGAATGAGATTGAAGACGCCCGCAATACGGATGTGCCGGCCTCAAATAGCCGTGACGATGAAGGTGATGACGACGGCGATGGTGGGCAGATGGATCTGAATCTCGTCTCGCACGAGGATCGCTGACCGGTAGACCGGGGGCGTCGCCGCCCCCCATCAAGCAAAAAAAGAAACGCCGCGAAGTAGTTCGCGGCGTTTTTTGTTTGTGCGCTTTGTCTAGCGCTCGGATGGCGGTAGGGCTTGGAGGAGACTCTTGCGCGTGATGGGCTTGGTCAGCACAGCGTCGAACGGGCTGCCCTGTGTGATTTGCGCGATGTGGTCTGGGCTCTCGCCGGTGTAGGCGACGATCCAGGTGTCGGGCTGAGCGCCGCTCTCACGCAGCCGGCGACAGACTTCATCGCCGCGCAGATCCGGCAGGTGGAGATCGAGCAGGATGCAGTCAAAGTGGTCGAGGCGCGCGACGTCAAGCGCCGAACCACCGTCGGCGACTTCTGTCGTCGCCCAGCCGAGCTGGCCCAGAATCAGCGCAGGGAGCCGACGGTTCGGCTCGCTGTCGTCAACGATGAGCGCTTTGTTCATCAGCAGGAGCGGAACGCGAACCCGCCTTCCGGCGACCACTCCAGCCATTCGGCCTTGTCGCGCCAGTCGTGCAGCACCCAGCGTTTGCACGCCTTACCGTCCACGATGTGCGTGTGGCAAGCAGGGCGGTGGGTGTGGCCGTGAATCAGGTCCGCGTGTTCCGCGTCGCGAATTGCCGCTTCTACCGCACCGATGTTCACGTCCATGATCTCGGTGTCTTTGTCCTGCTTCGCGTGCTCGCTCTTCATGCGGATCTCTGCTGCCAGCGCGAGCCGTTCCTGCAGGGTCTTTGCCAGCACGGCGGCTCGCCACTGCGGGTTTCGCACCATCGTGCGGAAGTGCTGGTAGGCGACGTCGTCGGTGCACAAGGCGTCACCGTGCATCAGCACGTGGCGCGCTTCGCCAAGCGACAGGGCGTAGGGTTCTTCTATCAAACTCGCGCCAGCTGCCGCAGCGAAGCCGCGATCGAGCATGAAGTCGCGGTTGCCTTGCATGATGAAGATCTTCGTTCCGTTTGCCGACAGGGCGGCAAGCGCATCGGCGATGCCGCGCGCGGCCGGGTCGACCAGTGCGTCGTCGCCCGGCCAGGCATCAAACAGATCGCCAAGGATGTAGAGCGCTTCAATGCCACGCGCCGGGCCGCCGATATAGCGCAAAAAGGCGGCTGCCACCTGAGGGTGCTTCGGACTCAGGTGGAGGTCGGAGATGAAATGGATCATGCAGGCAACCGCTCGCGCTCAGACGACTTCAGCGCGTTCGATGATGACGTCTTCGTTCGGCACATCCTGGAAGAAGCCACGGCGACCAGTCTTGACCGTACGGATCTTGTCGACGACATCCATGCCTTCGACAACCTTTCCGAAGACGCAGTAGCCCCAGCCTTGCAGGTCGGGCGAGCGATAGTTGAGGAACTCGTTATCCGCGACGTTGATGAAGAACTGTGCGGACGCCGAATGGGGTGCCTGAGTGCGCGCCATCGCGATGGTGCCGCGTTCGTTCTTCAGGCCATTGTTCGCTTCGTTTTCGATCGTGTCGCGCGTCGGCTTCTGCTGCATATCGGGTGTCATGCCGCCGCCTTGCACCATGAAGCCATCGATCACGCGATGGAAGATCGTGCCGTTGTAGTGACCGGACTCGACGTACTCGATGAAGTTCTTGACGGTCTTCGGTGCCTTCTCGGCGTCGAGTTCAAGCGTGATGACGCCGAGCGAGGTGTGCAGTTTGATCATGTTGGATTTCCTGTTGAGCCGGTCTTCGGACCGGGTTACTGCTTGGCCGCAGCGGGCGTGACGCGGCGAGCCGATTTGAGGACAACGGGTTTGAGCGGTACGTCGCGTTGTCCTGCAACGATGCCTGTCTCAACCGCCTCCATTTTTCTGACGGTGTCCATGCCTTCAACGACCTTGCCGAACACCGCATAGCCCCAGCTGTCGAACGACGGATAGTCGAGCGACGCGTTGTGTTTGAGGTTGATGTAGAACTGCGAGGTCGCGGAGTTGGGGTCTTGCGTGCGGGCCATCGCCAGCGTCGCGGTCTCGTTTTTCAGGCCGTTCTTTGCTTCGTTCTCGATCGGCGCTCGCGTCGGTTTCTCTCGCATGTCCGCAGTGACGCCGCCGCCTTGCACGACAAAGCCGCGGATGATGCGGTGGAAGATCGTGTTGTCGTAGTGGCCGGAATCCACGTAACTGAGGAAGTTCGCCACCGACTTCGGGGCTTTGGCGGGGTAAAGCTCAACGACGAAGGCGCCGACGCTGGTCTCGATCCGTACTTTCGGATCACCGCTATCGGCGCTTGCCGGTTGAACAACCACGCCAAGCGATAGCCCGGCGAGCAGGGTCGCCGTCAGCGCGCGTCGGACGATGTTCATGCCTGCCCCTCGTACACGATTTTCCATTTTCCGTTCTCTTTGAGCCAGTACTGGCGCTTGCTCGCCTGCTGTTTGAGGTTGTTGCTGCGGTAGTCCTGATCGAAGGTCACAACGACCATGTCTTCCTTGCCCGGGCTGCGGAACATGCTGATGTTCTTAAGTCGCACCTGAACCCAGGTTTTGTCCTTGGCGATTGCGCGCTTGCGTGCAGACCACTGCGTGCGGGTCGCGTCATCACTCGCAAATTTCTCTGCGTAGTGCTGCAGGTAGCGTTCGGTGTCGCCGCTTTCCCAGTCGCGCCGCCAGGTCTCGATCTGCTTTTGCAGGGCCGTGCGCTCCTGTTGCCAGTCGTCGAGGCTCAGCCATTCCACGTCGTTGCTGATGATCACTGGCGTCAGGCCCAGCTGCAGGCGCGACGCAACGGCCTGCAGGTCGGCGTTGGCGAGCACCACACAACCGTCGGATGCTTTGGGCGGGCGCGACAAGGTATCGCTTGGCACGCCGTGTAGCCAGATACCGTGGCCCGCGCGGCCTTGCAGGCGGTCGTACTCGTTCGGGTAATTGATCGGGAAGGCTGCCGAGCCATAGAAATCGGTCAGGCGCTTCTTCGGCACTTCCGACACGACGTGATAGACGCCCAGAGGCGTGCGCTTGTCACCTTCGCGCGCTTTTTGCGCACCTTCCTTGCCATGCGTGATGTAGTAATCCGCCACGAAACGCGGCCGGCCACCCTCGTTGGCATAGAGATAAAGACGCGATTTCTGGGTGTCGACGACGATCGCGTACTTCTGATCCGGCCGCATCTGCAACAGGTAACGCGGCACGTAATTGCTGGGCGGCCGGTTGCGATACGCCTTCAGCCGTGCGATGGCCTCTTCGCGCAATTCGCTGACCTTCTCCGGCGGTGCGGATGGTGCGTTGCCAAAACCCGCGATCGGGCGACTGCGGGCGAGCAACAGATCGCCGCGGATCAGGTGTGCGAGGCGGAAATTCGGATACACCCGAAGCAGGGACTCGGTGCGCTCCAGCGCGCTGTCGAGCTTGCGGTGCTCGATGTCGTCAAATACCTTCGCCAGCGATGCTTCGGGGCCGCTATCCGAGATCGGGCCCTTCATCGGCTGGGCAGCCGACAGGCCCGCACAGCAGGCGCCAACGACCAGCGCAATCCGCGCCGCGTGGCGGAATACCTTAAGCATCAGCCGCCGACCCGTTCCTGCTGGATTTGCCAGCGGCCATCGCGGTGCACCAGCACCAGCGTCTTGGTGGCGGCGGACTTCAGATTCGCCGAGTCGTACGACTGGCGGAATCTGACGGTGGCTTCGTCGTCGGACAGGCGGATCACAAGGTTGTCGGCGCTGACGCTGATCGGGCCCGGTTTGGTCAGGCGCGATTCGCGTTCGCTTTCCCAAGCCTTGCGCGGCACACCACCGGGCGTCTTGAAGTCGCGCGCGTAGTGGCTGAGATAGGCTTTCACGTCCTTACGCGACCACGCGCTCGCCCAGCCGTTCACCATCTTCTTGATGTCTGCTTCAGCCTTGTCGTTGGCCGCGGGTTTCTTCGCTGCAGCGGGCTCCGCCTTGGCGACCGCAACCGGCGCTGGTGTGGCGGCCGGTTTTGTCGGCTCAGCCTTCGCAACCGGCGCCGGCTTCGCAGGGGCCTCTGCCGGCTTGGCTGCGGGCTCGGGTGCTTTCGTGACAGGGGGCACCGGTTTCGCCGGAGCGGGAGCCGGCGCCGGGGTGGCCGCAGCAATCTGCACCGGCTTGGTCGTTGAGGGTGCAGTACGCGCGTTACGTGTGGTGCCGCCCATCAGGTCCCGAATCATTGCGAGCTTCGTCTGCGCCTGCGTGTTGGCGGAATCGAGCTGCAGCGCCTTGTCATAGGCCTGGCTTGCGAGCTTGGCATACACATCGCCGAGGTTCTCGTGCGCAGTGGCGTAGGCTGGGTGAGTGCGGATCGCAAGCTCCAGCGCGGCCTTGGCCTTCTCGTACTGGCGCTGCGACGCATAGATGACGGCGAGGTTGTTGTACGGCTCCGGCAGCTCGGGGTAGTCCTCCGAGAGCTTTTGGTACACGACCGCGGCGTCGTTGAGACGGTTCATCTCCGTCAGGATGACGCCTTTGGTGAAGCGCGCCTGAGCGTCCTTGGGGCGCACAGCGAGGATCTGGTCGACCTTTTCCAGCGCGGCCGGCAATTGGCCTTGTTTCATGTGCGCCTGGACCTCCGTGAGCGTCGGCTCCGCGGCGGCGGGCATGGCGCACGCCAGCAGCATCGCAGCTGCCAGGGCGTTCAAGGTGGTGCGAAAAGGGCGAAAAGTCATTGTGCTAACATCCTGCGAGCAAGGCGCGACGCGCCTGTTCTAGCCCACCATTCTATCAACAAGCCCCGCAACGCGGGGGCCGCGGCGACCGCCCCACTCGGGCGGTGCATGCACGGACATCATTCATGCTCACGATCTACAACTCGCTCACCCGCCAGAAGCAGCAATTTACCCCGATCGAACCCGGCAAGGTCCGCATGTATGTCTGCGGCATGACCGTGTACGACCTGTGTCACTTGGGGCACGCCCGCTGCTTCCTCGGGTTTGACGTGGTGCAGCGCTGGCTGCGGGCGTCGGGCTACGAGCTGACGTACGTTCGCAACATTACGGATATCGACGACAAAATCATCCGCCGCGCACAGGAAAACGGCGAGCCGATCGCGGCGCTGACCGCGCGCATGGTTGCGGAGATGAACGCCGACTTCGGTGCGCTGGGCATCGAGCGTCCGGATATCGAGCCGCGCGCAACGGATTACGTGCCGCAGATGCTGGAGATCATCGATACGCTGGAATCGAAGGGCCTGGCGTATCAGGCCGAGGATGGCGACGTGAACTTCGCGGTGCGCAAGTTCCCAGGCTACGGCAAGCTCTCCGGCAAGTCGATTGACGATCTGCGCGCTGGTGAGCGTGTGGCCGTGGATTCGTCGAAGCGTGATCCGCTGGACTTTGTCCTCTGGAAGGCCGCCAAAGAGACCGAACCCGCCGACACCAAGTGGACCTCCCGCTGGGGCAAGGGGCGGCCCGGTTGGCACATCGAATGCTCGGCGATGAGCAGTGCCATTCTCGGCAAGACGCTGGACATCCATGGCGGCGGGCCCGACCTGCCGTTCCCGCACCACGAAAACGAAATCGCGCAGAGCGAAGGCGCCCACAGCTGCACGCTGGCCAACGTCTGGATGCATGCAGGTGCCTTGCGCGTCGATAACGAGAAAATGTCCAAATCGCTGGGCAACTTCTTCACGATCCGCGAAGCGCTGAAGCAGTACGACGGCGAAGTGATCCGCTTCCTTGTGGTGCGTTCGCACTACCGCAGCCAGATCAACTACTCGCCGGATCTGCTGGCGGACGCGAAGCATGCGCTCACAAGGCTCTATACCGCCTTGCGCGACGTGCCGGCGGCCGAGGTCGCGATTGACTGGGCGGAAGCCTTGCCGGCCCGCTTCAAAGCGGCAATGGACGACGACTTCAACACATCCGAAGCGGTGGCGGTGCTGTTTGAGCTTGCCGGTGAGGTGCAGCGCGGGCGCGATCCGAAAGTAGCCGGGTTGCTGAAGGCGCTGGCTGGCGTGCTGGGCCTGTTGCAGCGTGACCCGGTGGCGTTCCTGCAGGGCGGCGCGTCGAGTGATGGACTCGGCGCTGAAGCGATCGAGCAGTTGATTGCGGACCGCGCTGCGGCCAAGAAGGCCCGGAATTTCGCTGAGTCGGACCGGATTCGCGACGAGCTGAAGGCTGCTGGCGTGGTGCTCGAGGATTCTGCTCAGGGTACGACCTGGCGGCGCGCCTGATCCGGGCGATCGATAAAAAAAGGGCGGCCATGGCCGCCCTTTTTGTTTTCGCTGCGTTCAGCGGCGCAGGATCACCACGCTGCCGATCGAATAGCCGGCGCCGAACGAGCAGATCACGCCGAGGTCGCCCTGCGTCAGATCTTCGTGATGCAGGTGGAAGGCGATGATCGAACCGGCCGAAGCGGTATTCGCATATTGGTCGAGGATCACCGGCGCTTCGTCGAAGGTGGCGTCGCGTTCGAGCAGGCGACGCGCGATGAGCTGGTTCATCGACAGATTGGCTTGATGCAGCCAGAAGCGACGCACGCCGGCCGGTGCGTGCCCCAGGGCCGACAGATGGCTGTCGATATGCTCGGCCGCCATCGGGCAGACTTCCTTGAACACCTTGCGGCCCTCCTGGCGGAAGAGCTTGTCCCGTGCATCGGGATCGGTGTCTTCGCAGCGGTTCAGGAAGCCGGCGTTGTTGCGGATATTGTTCGAGAAACTGGTTGCAAGCTTGGTGCCGAGGATCGCCCAGCCGCCGTCGCCCATGTCGGCACGCTCGACCAGGATAGCGGTGGCAACGTCACCGAAGATGAAGTGACAGTCGCGATCGCGCCATTCCAGGTGCGCCGAGCAGATCTCGGGATTGACCACCAGTACTGAGCGGGCGCTGCCGGAGCGCACCGCATTGGCGGCTTGCTCGATGCCAAAGGTGGCGGACGAGCAGGCAACGTTCATGTCGAACGCAAAGCCCTTGATACCCAGCGCGTGCTGGATCTCGACCGCCATGGCGGGGTAGGGGCGTTGCATGTTCGAAGCTGCGCAGATCACCGCGTCGACGTCGGCCGCATCGCGGCCGGCGCGTGCAAGCGCGTCCCGCGCGGCGGCAACGCCAATCTCGGCTTCCAGCGACAAGGCGTCGTCCGGCCGCGGTGCGAAGCGCGGATACATGCGCGCGGGGTCGAGCACGCCGGCTTTGTCGAGCACGAAGCGCTGCTTGATGCCGGAGGCCTTCTCGATGAACTCGGCGCTCGACTCGGTGAGTGGGGCGACTTCACCGGCGGCGATACCCGCTGCGTGCTGGGCGTTGTAGTTCGCGACGTAGGTGTTGAAGGCAGCAACGAGTTCCTCGTTGCTGATGGATTGCGACGGCGTGAACAGCCCGGTCGCGCGGATGACGACGTCGGTCATGAAGCTACCTTTACCGAAAAGTTGCGGGAAGGTAGCACATTCGCAGGCGTATGGTCCTGTCGCCGGGCAAGGCAACGCCCTTGCCCGGCGAGGTGCTGAGTGCCGGTCAGCTCACGCGCGTTACGGCGGCAACATCACGTGCCACGGCAAACTGCAGCGTGTTGGCAATCGGCGCGCTCGGCGCAGTGCTGCCAACGAGCGGGTTGAGTTGCCGGAAGCTGCAGCGCAAACCTTCCGGTTTGAGCGACACCACGGCATAGCCCTGCGCATCGCTGACCATGTGCCGGATCCACGGATTGCTGTTGAGGCTCGCGAGCTGCGTTGCGAGACCGAGCAGCGTGCCGGCGAATGCAGGCGTCGCTTTCAACGCGGACAGCACGGCGGCGGTGGTGGCATCCAGCGCCGCTTCGCTGACGCCCTTTGCGCCAAGCGCGCGGCGCACTGGCAGGCGGACCTGCTCGGCGAGCTCATCGAGCGTCGGCGCAGCGCGCTGCAGCGTGAAGTCGAACAGGTTGAAGCGCAGGTCAAGCGTGCCAACGCCGTCGACCGGCACCGAGATCGGCGAGAACACGAGGTTCGACAGCAGCGAACCGGTGGTGGCATCGGCGAAGTAGGTGAACCACGAATCGGAGCTGATGCCGGCGGTGACGAAATCGACCATCACCGGTGTGCCGGCGCCTGTCGCGTCGTAGTTGTCATTGACGGTGCCAGCGTGGAAGGAGTGCAGATCGCCGGTCAGCGCGACGACGTTGCGGATCGCGTTGTCCTTCAGGTGTGCCATCAGGTGTTTGCGTTCGGCGTTGTAGCCGTCCCACTGGTCGCAGTTAAGCAGGAAACGGGTGAAGTAGGGCGCCAGCAGCGTGGCCAGACCGCCGACGAAGCTCGACGCTGCACCCTTGGCGATGATGTCGGGCTTGATGTAGCCGAAGGCAATGACCTGAGCGCCAACGGCCGCTTGCGCGGTCGCACCGGTTGCTGATGTGGCGGCGCGATAGGCCGTGCTGGCGAGTGTTGCCTGCGTGGTGTTGAGCCCTTGGGCGACACCGGCGGCAACCGGGTCGGCCGACGTGGCGAGCGCCGTAGCAATCGCCGCAGCGGCGGCTCCGGCCTTGGACTGATCCGCTCCGGCGGTGACGGCGGCCACCACGGCGGCAGCCGCCGCGACGTTGCCGCCCGTGGAGCCGGCTGCGGTGGTGATGTTGCCCGCGATCGTGTTGACCGATTGCAGCGCGAGCAGGGTGGCGACCGCCGCCGTGCCATCCAGACCCATCCGCAGCAGCGAGACTTCGTTGCACCACAGCTTCCATGTTGCGGTGGAAGCGCTCATCGTGTGCTTCCACCAATCGCGTTGCGTGGTGCCGAGGATGGAGGCCGGCGCCAGTGCATCGCTGCCGGCCGATACGGCGTTCATTTTAGCGGCCTCGATGGCGTCACGCTTGTCGGCCGGTACGAAGTAGCGCGAACCGACAGAGCCGAGTGCTGCGCCCGACGCGGGATTGGGGGCGGCTTCCGGGATGATGTGGTCGGCGCGGTAGAGGCGCTCGTCGGTCACGACGAAGTGGGCGAGCTTGCCGAAGGGCAGATCGCGGTAGATGCGCACGTTCTGGAAGCTGGCCGTGGTGCTGTCATAGCTGACATCGGCTGGCATGAATTCAAACCATGCCTGGTTGGCGCCACGGCGGCGCGTGCTTTGATGGGTGTTGTCGCCGATGCCGGTATTGGCGTCGTAGCTGCCGTTGTCGTAGGTCTCGGCGTCCTGCCAGCAATCGTCGGAGAACTCGTGGTCGTCCCAGGTTGCAATGAAGGGCAGGCGCTCATGCAGGGCCTGCAGGCGCGGGTCGGTTCGGTACTTCTTGTAGAGGTAGCGGTAGTCGGCGAGCGTGGTGGCGTACTTTGCGCCGCTGTTGCCGGACTTGTAGCTGCCATCCGGTAGCACCAGCGGGTCGTGGCGTGACTCGACGGCGCCGCTCTGGAAGGCTTCGCCGACCGTCTCGTAGATGTAGTCGCCGAGGTGCACGACGAAGTCGATGTCCTCTTGTGCAAGGCTCTCTAAGCCCGCCCAGTGGTTCACGCTCCAGTCCTGGCAGGAAATGAACGCGAATTTCAATTCGGCGACGTCGGCATCGCGCGTCGGGGCCGTCTTGAAGCGCCCGACACGGGATCGCACGTCGCCTGCCACGAACTGATAGAAATAGACGGTGCCAGGCTGCAAACCGCTGAGCTTGTTGCGCACCGTATGGTCGTAGCGGGCGTACACCGGAATGCTGTTGTCGACGACCGGTGTGCCTGCCAGCGCGTCGGCGGTGCCAAGGCGGCTGCTGTTGTCGGCCGCGGTGACGACGATGCGGATCGAGAAATCGCCGGCATCGGGTGCGCTTGCCACGGCATCCGCACTCGCCGGTACCACGCGGGTCCAGAGCATCACGCCATCTGCGCGCGGGTCGCCCGAGGCAACGCTCTGCGGGAATTTCCAGTTGCTGCCCGTGGCTTTGGCGGGTGCCGATACGGGCGCCGTTGCGCTGTCACTGCCGCAAGCGCTGAGCCCGCCGGCCGCGATCGAGGCGGTCCAGAAGCCGGTATTGCGCAGGAATGCGCGTCGATTCATCGTCATACGTTCCCCATACCAGGTCGTTTGGCGCGCATGCCGGCGCGCCGGAAAATACGCCAGCGTATGGTGGGGACGTTACCTGCCGATGACTTGTGAGAAGGCGACAGCGCGTTTGTGCGCGGAACCCAGGAGAGGAAAGGGCGGCCGGCTTTGGCCAGGCCGCCCCAAGGTGCTAGCGGATGACGCGACCCTGGCGGTCGATCACCGCCATTTCGGCGAACTCAACACCGGTGCGGCGCGTGCCGGTAAAGCTCACGTTGATGCCGCCGAGGTCAAAGCGGTCGATTCCCGCCATCGCGGCTGGCAGCTTGGCGCGGGTGCCACCGGCGCGGCGCAGGCCTTCGAACAGCGTACGTGCGGCGACGTAGGATTCCATCATCGCCTGGGTGGGTTCGACGTCGTTCGGGCCGTACTTCTTGTAGGTGGCGCGGAATTCGCGCACCAGAGGCACCGACTCATTCAGCGTGTTCGGCGCGGCTTCCAGTACCGCGACGCCGTGCGAGGCCTTCTTGCCGATGATGCGGGCGAGGTGGCTGCCCTCCACATAAGACAGTGTTGCAAGCTGCGCGGTGCCGCCTTGGGCGCGGTAGCGCTGGATGAATGCCGCGGCGCCCGCCGTCTGCGATGCCAGCACGATGGCTTGCGGGCCGCTCGCCAGCATTTTCGTTACCGCCTGGTCGACCTGAGCCGAACCGGCAAGGTAACTGACGCCGTTGAGCTTGATGCCAAGAATGCCGGCCTCGCTCGATGCAGCGGTCCAGGCCTCGCGGCCGAATCCGTTGTCCTCGTACACGACCCCAACGTTTTTCATGCCGCTGGTGGAGAGGTGCTTGAGCACCCGTGCAACCTCGAAGGTAAAGCTCGGGCGTGTCAGGAACAGCAGCTTGGAGCCGCTCGCGAGGCTGGATGCGCCGACGCGCGGGCCGACCAGCGCAAGGCCGTTGTCTTCAAGCAGGCGGCTGTCGAGCAACTGTTGAACGCTGTCTTCCCCCATCAACCCGAGCAGCGCGGCGGGCGCGTTCTTGTCGATCAAGGGGCGCAACTGCTTGCTGACGTCGCCCGGCTCCTGGCTGGCCGTCACGAGCTTTACCTTCTGGCCGGCGATACCGCCGCGTGCGTTGAGGTCGGCCACGGCTACCTGTGCGCCGACCTGCATATGCCAGCCAATCCCGCCGTAGGGGCCGGTGAGCGGAGCCATCTGCAGCACGGTGATGTCTGCCGACGCGAAGGGGGCGGCTGCACTGACGAGCAGCGCGGCGAACGCCTTGAACAGGCGCGAATGAGCAAATGTGTTCATGTCTGTAGTCCTTGAGGGCGACAACTCAGCGCTGCGCGTTGCCGGCCGCAACGGCTTGCACAAGGCGCGCCTGGGCGTCGCGTGTGCTCATGCCGGCATCGTTGAAATAGGCGGAGACGGTGGCTTGCATGGCGGCCTGAACTGCTTCAGGTGCGGCCATGCGGTGCGCAACAGATGGCACGAGGCCGCCGCTCTGCGCCGTGGCACGGAAGGCTTCGGCCGAGCGCTTGGCGCAGTCGTCAAAACGATCCATGCGCGCGTTGGTGCGTGCCGGAATCGAGCCCTTGGCAAGATTGAAGTTCTCTTGGAACTCCGCGCCCATCAACGCATTCGCGAGGTCGGCCTGTGCCTTGCGCGCATCGTCGTGGCGCTGGCGGAAGAAGGCGAAGCTGTCGATGTTGTAGGTGTAGGCCTTTTCGGTACCGGGCGCCGCCAGGCACAGATAGTCGCGGCCGGGTTGCTTGCCGGCGCGGGCGAATTCACCCTTTGCCCAGTCACCCATGAACTGTACCGCAGCCTTGCCGTTGATCACCATCGCCGTCGCCGCACTCCACTCGCGGTTGGGTGCGCCTGCGTCGATCAGCTTGCGCAGCGCCTTGAAGGTGTCCAGTGTCTTGGTCATTGTTGCGCCCTGCAGCGTGGCGCTGTCGAGCGAAACAAAAGCCTTCTTGTAGAAATCGGCACCACCGACGCCCAGCGCGACCGATTCGAACAGCGTGAAGTCCTGCCAGGGCTGGCCGCCATGGGCGATCGGCGTGAAGCCGGCCTTGCGGATGCTGTCCGCGGAGGCGATCAGTGCATCCCAACTGGTGGGCACTTCTACGCCGGCTTTCTTCAGTACTTCGGGGTTGATCCACATCCAGTTAACGCGGTGGACGTTCACCGGCGCCGCGACGTAGCGACCTTCGTACTTCATTGCGTTCGCAACCACTGCAGGCAGCGTGGCGTCCCAGTTGCCGGCGCTGGCGACGTCGCCAATATCGGCGAGCAGACCGTCTTCCGCCCATTCGCGGATCTCCGGTCCTTTGATCTGCGCAGCCATCGGAGGGTAGCCGGAGACGACGCGGGTCTTCAGCAGCAGCATCGCGTTGTCACCGCCGCCGCCTGCAACCGAAAAGTCGCGCCAGCGGTGGCCGCTTGCCTCAAGCTTCTTCGTCAGTTCGGCCAAGGCGCGCGCCTCGCCGCCCGAAGTCCACCAGTGCAGGACCTCGATATCGGCGGCGTGGCTAGCGGCTACGCCGAGCACCAAGCCGAGCGCCAGCATTGTCTTCGTCGTGTGGATGGGATTCATGATTGTGCGTTTGTCCTTCAGTGTCCGGCAGTGGCGGCGCGCGACAGCGCATCGCGCCGAGGCTTCTGCTGATTGAAGCCGATGCGCCGGTAACAGAGTTGATCGGATCTCAGTGGCGACCTGGTGTGGTGCCGTGTGGCGGCCTAAGGTCGGTGCCGCGCCGCGAGGGGCGGGTGGTGAAACGGACGGATACGGGCCGCGCGTGGCCGTTCAAGATACTTTTCGGCACTCACCGAAATCTCCTTTGTTGTCTCTGTGCTGCCGGTCGCTTGTAGGGTGCGCCGTGCTTGTTTTTTGTGCTAAGGGAAAACCCCGAGCGGGTTAACCCTAAATCTTTGCGCGGGGCTTGGCAATCGTTCCGCGCAGCAATCAATGTCAATTTTGATCAAGCAAAAATAAAAAGAGCTCCGATTGGAGCTCTTTTGTGTGGGCCGCGACTCGGCGCCGGCAGGGCCGGCAAGGAGGCGACGTGTGCCGCGCGTTCTGGTTGCTCAGTCGCTGAAGAACTCGCGCACCTTGTCCATCCAGCCCTTCGCACGGGGCGTCTGCTTCGCCGCATCCTTCTGTGCCAGTTCCTCAAACTCACGCAGCAGTTCCTTCTGGCGTTCATTCAGGTTCACCGGTGTCTCGACGACGACGTGGCACAGCAGGTCGCCCGGGTGGCCCGAACGCACGTTGCGGATACCCTTGCCACGCAGGCGGAACACCTTGCCGCTCTGTGTTTCGGCCGGAATCTTCAGGTTGGCCGCACCATCCAGTGTCGGAATTGCTATTTCGCCGCCCAACGCTGCGGTGGCGAAGCCGATCGGCATTTCGCAATGCAGATCATCGTGATCGCGCTGGAAGACCTGGTGTTCGCGAACGTGGATTTCCACGTACAGATCGCCCGGCGGCCCGCCATTGACGCCCGGTTCGCCGTAGCCGGCGTGGCGCAGGCGCATGCCGTCGTCGATACCGGCGGGGATCTTCACTTCCAGCGTCTTCTGCTTCTTCACGCGGCCGGCGCCATGGCAGCTGCCGCAGGGGTCCGAGATGTGGCGGCCGGAACCGTGACACTTCGGGCAGGTTTGCTGGATCGAGAAGAAGCCTTGCTGCATACGCACCTGGCCCGCGCCACCGCAGGTGGGGCAGGTCTTGGGCTGCGTGCCGGCCTTGGCGCCCGAGCCGTGACAGACGTCGCATTCCTCCATCAGCGGAATGCGGATCGTCTTCTCCGCGCCGCGCGCCGCTTCTTCCAGCGTGATTTCCAGGTTGTAGCGCAGGTCGGCACCGCGATAGACGTTCGAACGCCCGCCGCCGCCACCGCCGCGGCCGCCACCGAAAATCTCGTCGAAGATGCCGCCGAAGGCGTCCGAGAAGCCTTCGAAACCCGCGCCGCCGCCAAAGCCGCCGGGCCCGCCCGCGGCGGACGGGTCCACGCCGGCGTGCCCATAGCGGTCGTACGCTGCACGCTTGTTGCTGTCGGAGAGCACCTCGTAGGCCTCTTTGGCCTCCTTGAACTTCTCTTCAGCGCCCTTGTCGTCGGGGTTGCGGTCCGGGTGAAACTTCATCGCGAGCTTGCGATAGGACTTCTTGATGTCCTCGTCGCTGGCGTCGCGATTGACCCCCAGTACCTCGTAGTAATCCCTTTTGGCCATCTGCTCTTTTCCTCTAACGCAAAGGCGCAAAGGACGCGATGCGATCCTTTGCGCCCTTCACGCCTTCGCGTTGTTTCGGCTTACTTCTTGTCCTTGACCTCGGTGAACTCGGCATCGACGACGTTGTCGTCAGCCGGCTTGGCGCTTGCGCCGGCACCTGCGCCGGCGCCCGCATCGGCACCGGCAGTCTGCGAGTACATCTTCTCACCCAGCGTCTGGCTGGCGAGCGCCAGGGCCTGCGCCTTGGCTTCGATGTCTTCCTTGTCGGTGCCCTTGATCGCTTCCTCGGCTTCCTTGATCGCGGTTTCGATCTTGGCCTTTTCGTCGGCCGAAACCTTGTCACCGTGTTCCTGGATCGCCTTCTTCGCGGTGTGGATCAGCGCGTCGCACTGGTTGCGGGCGTCGATCAGTTCGCGAGCCTTGCGGTCGTCTTCGGCGTGGGCTTCGGCGTCGTTTACCATCTTCTGGATTTCGTCGTCCGACAGGCCGGAATTCGCCTTGATGGTGATCTTGGCTTCCTTGTTGGTCGCCTTGTCCTTGGCCGAGACATGCAGGATGCCGTTGGCGTCGATATCGAAGGTCACTTCGATCTGCGGCATGCCGCGCGGCGCCGGCGGAATGTCCGACAGGTTGAACTGGCCGAGGCTCTTGTTGGCCGAGGCCATTTCGCGCTCGCCTTGCAGCACATGGATCGTCACTGCGGTCTGGTTGTCGTCTGCGGTCGAGAAGACCTGCTGAGCCTTGGTCGGGATCGTGGTGTTGCGCTTGATCAGCGGGGTCATCACGCCGCCGAGGGTTTCGATGCCGAGGGTGAGCGGGCAGACGTCGAGCAGCAGCACGTCCTTCACTTCACCTTGCAGCACGCCACCCTGGATCGCGGCGCCAACGGCCACAGCTTCGTCCGGGTTCACGTCGCGGCGGGCTTCCTTGCCGAAGAACTCGCGCACCTTTTCTTGCACCTTCGGCATGCGGGTCTGGCCGCCGACGAGGATCACGTCGTCGATATCGGTGACTTTGAGGCCGGCATCCTTCAGCGCCTTGCGGCAGGGCTCGATGGTGGCTTCGACCAGCTCTTCGACCAGCGACTCGAACTTGGCGCGGGTGATCTTCATCGCGAGGTGGCACGGCGCGCCGTTGGCCATCGTGATGTACGGTTCGTTGATTTCGGTCTGCTGGCTCGACGACAACTCGATCTTGGCGCGCTCGGCTGCGGCCTTGATGCGCTGCAGCGCGATCGCGTCCTTCGACAGGTCGATGCCGTTCTGCTTCTTGAACTCTTCGACGATGTAGTCGATCACGCGCTGGTCGAAGTCTTCGCCACCGAGGAAGGTGTCGCCGTTGGTCGCCAGCACTTCAAACTGCTTGTCGCCGTCCACATCCGCGATCTCGATGATCGAGATGTCGAAGGTGCCGCCGCCGAGGTCATACACGGCGATTTTCTTGTCCTTGCCGGCAACCTTGTCCATGCCGAAGGCCAGCGCGGCCGCGGTCGGCTCGTTGATGATGCGCTTGACTTCGAGGCCGGCGATGCGGCCCGCGTCCTTGGTCGCTTGGCGCTGGCTGTCGTTGAAGTAGGCCGGCACGGTGATGACCGCTTCGGTCACTTCTTCGCCAAGGTAGTCCTCGGCCGTCTTCTTCATCTTGCGCAGCACTTCGGCGGAAATCTGCGGCGGGGCCATCTTCTTGCCGCGCACTTCCACCCATGCGTCGCCGTTGTCGGCCTTGCTGATGGCGTAGGGCATCAGCGAGATGTCCTTCTGGACTTCCTTTTCCTCGAAACGGCGGCCGATCAGGCGCTTCACCGCGTAGAGGGTGTTCTTCGCATTGGTCACGGCCTGGCGCTTGGCGGGCGCGCCGCACAGGATCTCGCCATCATCCATGTAAGCGATGATGGACGGCGTGGTGCGCGCGCCTTCGGAGTTCTCGATGACCTTCGGCGTGCCGCCTTCCATGATGGCGACGCAGCTGTTGGTGGTGCCGAGGTCGATACCGATGATCTTGCCCATGTTTGTGTTGTCCTTTCCGAATTCTGTGGTGAAGCAAACCTGTTACCGAAGTGGGGTCTTGTCACAGGCTTTCAAGAGCCTGGGGCGCTGTGGCCGCAAGACCCGCCACGCGGCGTTGTCAGTCCTTGGTCTTCGACACAGCGACCAGCGCCGGGCGCACGACACGACCCTCGATCAGGTAGCCCTTCTGGAAGACCTGGACGACGGTGTTCGCGGGTTGGTCCGATTCGACCATGCTCATCGCCTGATGCTGATGCGGGTCGAACTTCGCACCGACTGGGTCGAGTTCCGTCAGGTTGCCGCGCTCGAAAGCGCGCGCAAGGTTGCGCAAGGTTAGCTCGACGCCTTCGCGGATCGATTCGAGCGTCGGGTTCGCGACGGCAAGCGTCTGTTCGAGGCTGTCTTTGACTGGCAGAAGCTCCGTGGCGAACTTTTCGATCGCGAACTTGGATGCCTTCTGAATGTCTTCAGCAGCACGACGGCGCACGTTTTCGGTCTCAGCCTTGGCACGCAACCAGGCGTCGTAGTGCTCGGCGCCTTTCAATTCAGCCTGGCGCAACTGCTCTTCGAGGCTGGGCAGGGTGTCGACCGATGCGTTGTCGGGGGCTTCGGCGCTGGCGGCTTCCGGCGAGGCGTCTGCGGCCGAGCTCAGCTCGACCTCAGGCTGCGGACTGGACTGATTTTCCTGCATGAAAATGAACTCCCTGATGGCAACTTTGCTTCCATCTGGGGCGGGTTGCGGGAATTTCAAGCCCTGTTTGTGGCAAAAGCGCGCGAGCGCTAACATGCCGTCTGTTAACGGGGGATTACATGGCTGCGCAGCCGGAGAGAATCGGGAAGTACCGCATCATCCGCGAGATCGGGCGGGGGGCCACGGCCATCGTCTATCTGGCGGAAAACCCGTTCTATCCGGAGCCGATCGCCCTCAAGCACATCAGCTTCAATGACAAGGCGAAGGATCAGGCGAAGTGGAACCGGCGCCTGCTCAAGCTCTTGCGCGCCGAAGAAGCTGTCTCCAAACGCCTCAACCACCCGAATATCATCCGCATCTTCGAGACGGTGATCGAGGCAGACCAGGCCTACGTTGTGATGGAGTATTTCGAGGGCTATTCCCTTGAACGCTACTGCACCTTCGAGAACCTGCTGCCGATCCATCGTGTGGTCAGCATCATCTTCAAGTGCTGCATGGCGCTGGACTATGCCTACAAGAACGGCATCATCCACCGCGATATCAAGCCGGCGAACATCCTGATCGACGATCAGGATAATGTGAAGATCACTGACTTCGGGCTCGCGCTCAACATCAAGAAGCAGAGCGACGAGGATTCGACCTTCATTATGGGCGTCGGCTCGCCGGCCTACATGTCGCCGGAGCAGGTGAAGTCCTACCCGCTGAACCAGAAGACCGATCTGTACTCGCTCGGCGTCGTGCTGTTCCACATGCTGACCGGGCGGCTGCCATTCCGTGCCAAGAACCCGGCGCAGCTGGTCTATCGCATCATCAATGCCGATCCGCCGTCGGTGGTTCTGCTCAACCCGGCGGTGCCGGAGACGATGGACCCGGTGATCCGCAAGGCGCTCGAAAAGGATCTCTACTCCCGCTACAAGAATGGCGCGGAGTTTGCGAAAGACCTGTCGGCGGTCCGATACAAGATCTACGACGAGAACGAGCACCTCGAAGACAACTCGCACTTCGGCCAGCTGCGGCGTTTGCCATTCTTCACCGAGTTCGACGACGTCGAGGTGTGGGAAGCCTTCCGCATCGGCAAATGGCGCCAGTGTGGCGAGCTGACGACGCTGATCAAGGAAGGCAGCAGCGATGCGCGCTTCTGCATCCTGATCGAGGGGCGGGTTGAGGTCTCGCTGGATGGCCGCAAGGTCGCCGAATATGGCCCGGGCGAGGTGTTTGGCGAGAGCGCCTTCCTCGACGAGCAGGAGCGCAAGCAGTTCGCCACGGTGGTGACGCTGACGCCGGTGAGCTACCTCGAAATCAACCCGGCTGCCCTGGTGCTGGCGTCCGAGGAATGCACCGACCACTTCCGTTCGCGCTTATCCACCGTTGCGATGCGGCGTTTGTCGGCAGCATTGCGCGTCTGTGCAAAGTCCGGCGAGCCGGCGACCCGGGGCAACGATGGCGCGCCAAGCGGCGGCCTCGAACTGCAGCTCGTCAATAGCTGAGCACCAGGCCACCGTCGCGGCAATCAGACGGCGACGTCGATCTGCTGCATCGCACCGGCTTCGCCGCTTTCCTTCAGATAGATTCCGCTCGCGCGCACGGCGCCAAGATTCGCGTTCTGGCTGTCCTTCAGCGTGAAGGGCGTGTCGACACGGCCGAGGTAGAGCGCCCCAACCCCCGCACTCGCGATCGACGTCAATGTGCCCGCACCGTCGCTCGCCGGCCGCCATAGTTTGAGACTCGCAAAGGCGGGGTCGGACTCGTCAATCCAGCCGTTGCTGTCGGCGTCGAGCTTCGCAAGTTCCGCATAGCCGTCACCACTCTGCGGCCCGAACAGCTCGGTGCCGTTGTCGATACGGCCGTTGCCGTTCTTGTCCAGCGCCAGGTAGCCCGCGCCGCGCAGCAGTGGCAGTTTCTCCGAGGTGCCTTGGGCGCTCAGATCGAAGCGGATCGTGTCGCCGGTGGTCGAAACTGCGTTGCCGTCCAGGTTGATGACCAGCGGATCTTTCAACAAGGCGTCGCCGGCGCGGATCGACACGCTGGTTTCTTCCCGTTGGTAGCGTTCCATCGACAAACTCAGCGAGAAGCTGATTTTTCTGCCGTCTGCCGTCGTTGCCGACCCGCTCGCCGAGAAGCTGGTTCGCTCGTATTCCTCGCGTACTTCGCGTGAGTCGAATTCCAGCCCCCACCCGGCGCGCTGTGGCGCCTGGCTGCCGTCGGCCTGGGCGTTCCCGGAAGCCGGGGCGGAGGCAGTGTCCTGCGCAGCGGTGTCCGTGCCTTGTAGCTGGCCGGCTGTCACGAAGCGAACTTCGCGGCCAGTCAGCGCTTCGACGATGTCCTTCAGCAACTGCAGCCGCGCGGGCAGCCCGCCCTCGTTTTTCGCCTCGTCAGTGCTTGGGCTGGCTTCAGTGTCGGCGACCTGTTGCTGAGGTGCCTCGGTGCGCGATGCCGGATGCTCGTTGCGCTGGCTGAATGCCAGCTGCGCCCGTGCGGCTTCCGAGAATTCGACGCGGCTGTGCTGGTTGAACTCCAGCCCGAAACCGGGCGCGTTGCGCCCGCCCGCATTGGCATCGGCCCATGCCCGCATCCGAGTGTCGGTTTCCTGCGCGCGCCAAGCTTCGTGGGATGAGGCCAGGGCCACATCCGATGATGTGATCTTCATTTGTCGCTCCTTCCGTCAGGTCCGGCTGCCCGGCCAGGCTGTGTCGCCCAGATGTAGTAGCGGCAAGTCCTTGTTTTTCCTTGAAGGCCAGACGGGGGGACGACGCCCGGCGAGGTGCGGGCAGATACATGTTGACACGCTAAAGTTTTTTGAAACTAGGCCGAAAATGCTCTTATCGCCGCCGTAGTAGATGCAACCCAATGGAGGAATGTCGTGGCCCGAAGCAGCGTTTATGGGATCAGCCGGGTGGACAACGAGGTCAGCCGCACCCATGGCTGGCTGGTGACCATCCAGCGGCGAGGGGTGATCTACCGCAAGCACTTCAGCGATGGCGTGCATGGCGGCAAGACCAAGTCCTTCAATGCCGCAAAGGCGTATCGCGACGAGGTGATCGCCAAACACCCGCCGTTCTCGATGCGTGAATACTCAAACATCGTCAAGAAAAACAACCGCTCGGGCGTGGTCGGCGTCTGTCGATACTGCGCCTCGGAAACGCGTGATATGCCGGAAGAAAAGCAACGCTGGTTCTGGGTGGCCTCCTGGCCACTGCCGGACGGGCGTCGCAAACGGGTGAAGTTCTCCGTCAAGAAATACGGCGAAGAAGGTGCTTTCAAAATGGCGTTGAAAGCACGTAAGGATGCACTGAAGAAGCTTGAAGGGGAGTTCGACCCCGGTGCCGTTCGGCGTAAGCCAGCGCGCCGCCGCGCCGCAGCGAGTGAAGGTGCCCGACGCAGCGCCTGATTCAGTCGCAGTTCTTGCCAAAAAAGAACGCCCGCATCTGCGGGCGTTCTTTTTACCGTGGCTCAAGCGTTAGCGGCGTGGTTCTGAAACCGCCATGCTGACGAACGTGCACAGCACGCTGTAGAGCAACGCCCCCCAGAACGCCGACCAGAAAGTCGGCACTACGATGCCACCAATCAACCCTGCTACCGCCCAGAACGCCAGCGCGTTGATCACCAGAGCGAAGATACCCAGGCTCAGAACGCTGATCGGCAAGGTGATCAGCAGCAGCAGAGGTTTGATCGAAGCATTGACCAGGCCCAGCAGCAACGCGAAGAGCAGGGCGGCCGTCCAGCTGCTGACGGTAATGCTCGTCACCACCTCTGGCACGAGCATCAGCGCGACGGTGTTCAAGGCCCAGATCGCCAGTCGGTTCAGCATCAGTTTTGTGCTCCAAGTTTGGCGGCGCGCTGTGCAGCGATCGCCAGTTGGGTAGGGTCTGGGGCTGGGGCAGCCAGCCAGTCGCCTGCTTGCCGCTCAACCAGGCCGACCAGCGCACGAATCCAGTCGTCCCGCTCGTTGAGGCAGGGGATGTAGCCGAACTCCTTGCCGCCTGCTGCAATGAAGGCGTGCTTGCACTCCATTGCGATCTCTTCAAGCGTTTCGAGGCAGTCGGAGACAAAACCCGGGCAGATCACATCGATCTTCGTGATACCGGACTTCGCCAGCGCTTGCAGCGTGGGCTCGGTGTAGGGCTGCAACCATTCGGAACGGCCGAAGCGCGACTGGAATGTCAGCACGTAGTCGTCCGGCCCGAGGTCGAGGGCTTCCGCGAGGCGCCGTGCCGTTTTATGGCATTCGCAGTGATACGGGTCGCCACGATCGAGCGTATAACGCGGTACGCCATGAAAGCTCATGACCAGCCGTTCGGCGCGGCCATTGCGCTGCCAGTGCTCCCGCACGCTGGCGGCCAGTGCGGCGATGTAGGCGCCGTCATCCGCAAAGGCGCGAACGAGCCTCAGCTCCGGCAGGTTGCGACAGCGTTGCATCCAGCCCGCCAACGCGTCAGCAACCGATCCGGTCGTGCTGCCGGCATATTGCGGGTAGAGCGGCACGACGAGGATTCGGGTGCAGCCGGCAGCGCGCATTGCATCCAGTTGGGCTGGCATGGACGGGTTGCCGTAGCGCATGGCGTGCATGACTTCGATCGGCTGCTGCCGGTTCTGTCCGAGGTAGCCGCGCAGCAACTTCGCCTGTCGTTGTGTGTGCACCTCCAGTGGTGAGCCGTCGCGGTCCCACACGCTGGCGTACTTCAGCGCGGACTTCTTCGGCCGTGTGTTCAGGATGATGCCGTTGAGAATCGGCCACCAGACTAGGCGCGGAATCTCGACCACACGCGGGTCCGACAGGAATTCCTTCAGGTAACGGCGCAGCGCGCTGGGTGTTGGCGCGTCCGGCGTGCCGAGATTGACCAGCAGCACGCCAACCTTCGGGGCGCTTCCATGCCGGAAGGGCGGTTCGGGCTTGAAACGGGGCATCGATCAGCTCAGTTCTGGGGAGTCAGTGCGCTGGAGAGCAGGCGCGCGGTGATGTCGACGATGGGGATCACGCGCTCGTATGCCATGCGGGTCGGGCCGATCACGCCGAGCGAGCCGACCACCTGTCCATCGACTTTGTAAGGGGCGGTCACGACCGTGCAATCGTCGAGCGAGGCGATGCCTGACTCGCCGCCGATGAAGATCTGTACGCCCTGGGCGTCACGTGACACTTCAAGCAACTGCAGCAACCCCGTCTTGTGTTCGAAGAGCCGGAACAGGTCGCGCAGACGTGCCATGTTGGAGGACAGGTCCTCGACTTCGAGCAGGTTCCGTTCGCCACTCAGCACGTACGATGAGGCGCTCGTTTCCGAAATCGCATCCTGCCCGGCGGTGATCGCGGCGGACATCAGCTCCGACATGTCTTCACGGAGCTGGACAAGTTCGGCGCGCACGCGCTCGCGGATTTCGTCGAACTCCAGACCGGCGAAGTTCTGATTGAGGAAGTTCGTCGCCCGCACCAGTTCGTCGCCGGTGTAGGGGCGTTGCGTCAGCAGGATGCGGTTCTGCACGTCGCCGTTCTGCGTCACGATGATCAGCAGGATGCGACGTTCCGAAAGGCCCACGAACTCCAGTTGCCGGATGCGCGTCGCTTCCTTGCGGGCGGTCACGACCACGCCAGCGAAACGGGTCAGTTCGGACAGCAAATGCGACGCGGCGCTGATCACGCGTTGCGGCTGGTCCGGCTGCAGATGGTGTTCCAGCTCCATCAACTGCGCTTGCTGGAGCGGCTGCACCGTCAGCAGGCTGTCGACGAAAAGCCGGTATCCCTTTGCGGTCGGCACCCGGCCGGCCGACGTATGCGGCGATGTAACAAGGCCGAACTCTTCCAGGTCGGCCATGACGTTGCGGATCGTGGCCGGCGAGAGCTCAAGCCCCGACGAGCGGGAAAGGGCGCGCGAGCCAACGGGCTGACCGTCTGCGATATACCGCTCGACCAGCGTCTTCAACAGGATCTGCGCACGTTGGTCGAGTGGCTGGTTGGCTGGGCGTGATTCCATGTCGGCCATTCTAGGGAAAAAAACCGCAATCGCAACGCGTTGAGGGATTCGACCCGAAGGCGCGCCGTGCTTGCGGCAGCGGTGTCACGCCTTGTGGTTAAATGGGTGCCATGCAGAATGGTTTCAAGACGATCGCGCTGATTGGAAAATACCAGAGCCCGGAAGTGTCGGATGCGGTGCTCCGGCTTGCGCTTTTTCTGCGCGAGCGCGCCTGCGAAGTGCTGATCGAGCAAGGCACCGCAAGTGCCACCGGCATCGGCGGCGAGTTCCGCGTCGCGGCTTTCGACGAGATCGGTGCCAAGGCTGATCTGGCAATCGTGCTGGGCGGCGACGGCACGCTGCTGACCGCGGCGCGGCGGCTTGCCAGTCATGCGGTACCGCTGGTCGGTGTGAACCAAGGGCGGCTGGGCTTCCTGACTGACATCCCGCGTGAGGACATGTTCGAGCACGTCGGCGCGATCCTCGCCGGCCGCGCGCGCCACGACACCCGGATGTTGCTGGAGGCTGAAGTCGTTCGGGCGGGCGACCGAGTCTTCCACACGATGGCGCTCAACGACGCGGTCGTCAGCAAAGGCGAGATCGGCCGCATGATCGAGTTCGAGCTGCACCTGGACGGCGAGTTCGTTTATCACCAACGCTCCGACGGCATCATCGTCTGTACGCCAACGGGCTCTACGGCCTATGCGATGTCAGCGAATGGCCCGATTCTTCATCCGGGTGTTACCGGCATCGCACTGGTTCCCTTGTGCCCGCACGCGCTGACCCATCGCCCGATTACCGTGTCGGACGACTGCCGTATCGAAATCGTGGTGCAGCCGCCACACGATGCACGCGTACATTTCGACGGTCAGGCGCGTTTCGATGCGCGTGCCGGCGATCGCATCCGCATCTGGCGATCGGACCATGTCGTGACCTTGTTGCACCCGCCTGGTTACAGCTACTACTCCATCCTGCGCGAAAAGCTCCACTGGAGCGCAGCGCCGCGACTTCCCTGAAGGAATCACCGTGTTACGTCGTCTGACGATCCGAGACTTTGTCCTGGTCGATCAACTCGACCTCGAATTCGCGCCCGGTTTCGGTGTGCTGACGGGCGAGACCGGGGCCGGCAAGTCGATCCTGCTTGATGCCTTGTCGTTGCTGCTGGGTGACCGTGCGGACAGCGCCATGGTGCGTGCCGGCTGCGAGCGCGCGGAAATTTCCGGCGTGTTCGATTGCGAGGGGGAAGGCCCGGTCGCCGCATGGCTGGCTGCCAACGACCTTGAGGCTGACGTCGAAGTTCTGATTCGCCGCGTGGTCGATGCCGGCGGGCGCTCACGCTGCTATGTGAACGGGTCCCCGGTTACCGCAGCGCAGCTGAAATCGCTCGGCGAGCTGCTGGCTGATATTCACGGCCAGCATGCACACCACGCTTTGTTGCGCGGGGATGCACAGCGCGATCTGCTTGATACCCATGCAGGTGCCACTACGTTGGCGAAAGAGGTAGGGTTGGCTTGGCGTGCCTGGCAGGCCGCCCTGCGCGCGCTCGAAACTGCTGAAGCCGAGGGCGAGGCAAGCGCTCGCGAACGCGAGATGCTGGAGTGGCAGTTGAGCGAGGCGCGCACGCTCGCCTTTGCGCCAGCAGAGTGGCAGCAGACCAACGCAGACCATCAGCGCTTGTCGCACGCCGCAGGCCTGATTGAAGGCGCGGGGGCGGCGCTGGATGCGCTTGATGAGGCTGAGCCTGCGATTGCAACCGAAGTTGAACGTCTGGCCGTGCGGATGACTGAGCTGGCGCGCTTCGATGCGCAGCTGGCTCCGGTTTGCGAGTTGCTGGATGGTGCGGGCATCGCTCTTGGCGAGGCGGTCGCCGAACTACGTCGTTACCGTGATCGGATGGAGCTCGACCCTGAAGCGCTTGCTGAATGTGAGCGGAGGATTGGCGCCGTCACGCAGTTTGCGCGCAAGTACCGCGTCGCCCCCGAGGCGATTCCTGAGCTGGAGGCGGCGTGGAGTGAGCGACTTGCGTTGATTGAGCGTGCAAGCGATCTCGATGCGCTTACGTCGGCAGAGGCGGATGCGCGATCGGCATATCAGAAGTACGCGGCTGAGCTGAGTGAGCGCAGGCGTACGGCGGCCCAGGCGCTCGGGGCGCGCGTCACCGAAGCCATGCAGGATCTGGCAATGGCGGGTGGCCGGTTTGAGATCCGCCTTGTCGAAGTCCCGCAGGGTGGCGCGCATGGACGGGAAGCGGTTGAGTTCCTTGTCGCCGCCAATCCACACCAGGAGCCTCGACCGCTCGCCAAGGTCGCATCCGGCGGCGAGCTTTCGCGGATTGGCCTTGCGATCCAGGTGATCGCGAGCGAAGCGCAGGCGGTACCGACGCTTGTATTTGACGAAGTGGACGTCGGTATCGGTGGGCGTGTTGCCGAGGTGGTCGGCCGGCGCCTGGCTGAGCTTGGTCGGCGCTGCCAGGTGCTGTGCGTGACCCATCTGCCGCAGGTGGCCGCGCGAGCAGACTGGCAATGGCAGATTTCCAAGGAATCGCGCGACGGAGCAACCTATTCGCATGTGCAAGTGCTGGATGCAGCGGCACGCATAGACGAAATTGCCCGCATGCTCGGTGGCGAGCGCATCACCGACACGACTCGAAACCATGCAGCAGAAATGCTGGGGTTGGAAGCTGCGGCGGGGTGAGATCAGGAAGCTTTGTCTGGGCTGAAAAACGGCGCCGTGAGGCGCCGCTCTTTTTACTCGCTCGCGTTGAGCGGGAACGCGGGTGGCATGTTCCGCTTGTGCGGGCAGTCGTCCTTGAGGCAGTCGACATACAGGTGCAAGGCATGCTCGCGCACCTTGAAGCCGCGCTCACTCGCGATGCGATTCTGCTTCTCTTCAATGTCGGCATCGTAGAACTCTTCGACGCGACCGCATTGCATGCACACGAGGTGATCGTGATGCTGGCCGTGGTTCAGCTCGAAGACCGCCTTCGCCGACTCGAAGTGATGGCGTTCCAGCAGCCCCGCTTGTTCGAACTGCGTAAGCACGCGATACACCGTCGCCAGCCCTATATCCATGTTTTCGGCCATCAGCATGCGATAAACGTCCTCAGCCGTGAGGTGACGCTGATCGGTGCGCTGAAAGAGTTCTAGGATCTTGAGCCGGGGTAGGGTGGCTTTGAGACCCATGCTCTTGAGGCTTTGGGAATTGGTCATGGAGGCTTGGCACGGGGGTCGGTTCAGACCCTTATGATATAGTCTGACGCTCCATTTGAAAACGCGACTCGCTCCGTCGAATCCATGCCGCGCTTGAGTTTTCGCCCTGCAGTACTGCTTTCCCTTTTCTGCCTGATCCCTTTGACGAGCGGTTGTGATTGGCTGCGCCCTTACCGGGTTGACGTCCGCCAGGGCATGTCGATTACTGGTGAAATGGTTGGCCGTCTTAAGACCGGCATGACGCCGGAGCAGGTGCGCTTCATCCTTGGTACCCCGCTGCTGAACGATCCGTTTCACGCAGACCGCTGGGACTACCCTTACGAATTTCGCGCTGGCCGTAGTTCAACGGTGGATCGGAAAGTCTTCTCGGTGTTCTTCGTCGAGGGCAAGCTTGCGCGTTGGGAAGGTGACATTCAGCCCGCTCCGCCCAACGACGACGGTCAGAACCGTCTGATCGAAATCGAACCGCGCAAGAAGTAAGCCTATCGCCCCATCCGAATTCAGTAACGACCTGTCTTTGAAGGATTGAGCATGACCGTCAACGTCGCGATCGCCGGTGCGTCCGGGCGCATGGGCCGGATGCTGATTGAAGCCACGTTGCGCGATCCTGTGTGTTCGCTGGCGGCGGCGCTTGATTTGCCTGACAGCCCGTTTCTCGGGCGTGACGCGGGCGAACTCGTTGGTATCGGTCAGTCGGTTGCCATCAGCGCCGATGTGGCAGCGGCCTTCGAAGTGGCCGACTGTTTGATCGATTTCACGCGTCCTGAGGGCACGCTGCGGCACCTTGAGGCCGCGCGCGTTGCCGGCAAGGCCATGATTATTGGCACCACCGGCTTCGATGCTGCCGGCAAGGAGGCGATTGCCCGCGCGGCGGAGACGATTCCCGTGGTCTTCGCGCCGAACATGGCCGTGGGTGTCAACGCCGTGTTCCGTGTGCTGGACGTCGCTGCGCGCATCCTTGCGAGCGGTTACGACATCGAGATCATCGAAGCTCATCACCGGCACAAGATCGACGCGCCTTCCGGCACCGCGCTGCGTATGGGTGAAGTGGTAGCCAATGCAGTCGGGCGCGATCTTGAATCCTGTGCTGTGTACGGTCGCGAAGGAGTCACCGGTGAGCGCCCAGCGCAGCAGATCGGTTTCGCAACCGTTCGCGGCGGCGACATCGTGGGTGATCACACGGTGCTCTTCGCTGGGTTGGGGGAGCGCGTCGAGATCACGCACAAGGCCTCCAGTCGCATGCCGTACGCCTTGGGTGCACTGCGTGCTGCAGCCTTCCTCAAGGGGCGTTCGGCCGGTCTTTACGACATGCAGGATGTGCTCGGCCTGAAGTAATGCGTTTTGCCAACAGCTTGACCAAAGCTGTTGGCGATCTGACGGACGCTTCGGGTACGCTGTGCGGGTCATGCGATCCCTCTGGCCCTAGTCATTCTTCCGGTACGACCGAATGCAAGCCGCACAATCTGGCGATGATCGTGATTCAAACCCAGTAGAGCTTTCGGCCAGCGAATTGCTGGCCGATCAACTTAAGCGGGCGTTCGGAGTCGATTCACCTGCCGGTCTGCTGTCAGCCATCTCACGGCAGGTGGTGCGACCAGATCAGTTGGCTGTTGCTCTGGTCGATCTGCTCTCGATGGTTGGCGGGGCTTATCGCCACTACGAACAGCGCCTTGCGTCGCCAGTTCTTCCTTCGACGGATTCCGATTCGACCCTGAGGGCCGAAAACGCGCGCTTGCGGTCTCAGTGCGATGCGCAGCAGGCGGTGCTCGACGAGCTGCGCGATGCCCTGCATGAGCTTGGCGATGAGCGTGGCGTTGCCGCGCTGGAGCGCCTGGCTGCGGATGAACTCGCACAGTCCCTTTCGGCTGTCGTCAGCGAACGCCGCGAAAGCTCCTTGCTGCAGGGGGTGAGCGAAGAGCGTTTGAAGCTCGCGCTCGACAGTTCAGAAGACGGGATCTGGGACTGGGATGTCGGCACCGGCGTCGTGCACTTCAGCGTGCGCTGGGCGTCGATGCTCGGGCTCTCGCTCGACGAGGTGCCGCCCACGGTCGAGGGCTGGCAAGCGCTGGTCCACCCCGACGACCTGCCGCAGGTGCAAGCGCGGCTGGACGACAACGTCAGCGGCCTTGCCACCGACTACGATTGTGAATTCCGCATGCGCACGCAGCGCGGTGAGTGGAAGTGGATCCTCGCGCGCGGCAAGGTCGTCAAGCGTGATGCGCAGGGCCGTGCATTGCGGCTGGTCGGTACGCATCGCGATATCACCGAACGCAAGCGATTTGAGCTGGAGCTGCTGAACGCTAAAGAGGCGGCGGAGGCGGCTAACCGCGCGAAGAGCGACTTTCTGGCCAACATGAGCCACGAAATCCGCACGCCGATGAACGGCATCATCGGCATGACCGAGCTCGCGCTCGATACCGATCTGGATGATGAACAGCGCGGCTACCTTGAGACGGTCAAGTCTTCGGGCGAGGCGCTGCTGACGATCATTAACGACATCCTCGATTTCTCGAAGATCGAGGCGGGTCGAATGGATCTCGAACTGATCGACTACGCGCTGTTCAACACCGTGGCGGATTCGATCAAGGCGCTTGCGTTGCGTGCGCACCAGAAGGGCCTAGAACTCATCGCGAATATCGATGACAACGTGCCGGTCAGGCTCAAGGGCGATCCGGGGCGTGTGCGGCAGGTGCTGCTGAATCTGATGGGCAATGCGGTCAAGTTCACCGAGCGCGGTGAAGTTGAGGTGGGTGTACGCGTGCTTGAGCGTGACGGTGCATTCGCTCTGATCGAGTTCTCGGTGCGGGATACCGGCATCGGCATCCCTGCCGACAAGCACGGTGCAATCTTCGACGTCTTCTCGCAGGCTGACACCTCGACGACGCGCCGTTTTGGTGGCACCGGGCTCGGCCTGGCGATCTGCCGGCGCTTGGTCGAACTGATGGACGGGCGGATCTGGGTTGAAAGCGTTCCCGATCAAGGGAGTTGCTTCCGATTCACGCTGCGCGCCGAAGTGCTGGAAGACCCTGCGCCGCTCTCGTGCCGTGCCGAGTTTGCCGGTCGTCGCGCCTTGCTCGCGCTCGAGAACCGCACTTTGGCGCAGCGCATTCATGGCTGGCTCGGGGCCGCCGGATTGCCGGTGACCTGGGTTGATTCGGTTGAGTCCGCAGAGACTGCGCTCAAGGCGGCGGCAGATGCGGGCGGGTACTACGACCTGTTGCTGGTGGATGTCGGCCTCGCCGACCCCGGCGGGTTTGCCTTGCCCTCTCGCTTCTTCGATCTTGGCGCTTCTTGCGAACGGATCGTGATGCTGCTCAACACCCCAAATCAGCGCGAGGACGCCGACCGCTGTCGCCGGCTTGGTACGCGAGCGCATCTGGTCAAACCGTTTTCGCGTCGCGATCTGGTGGATGCGGCCTTGCTCGCATTTGGCGTGGATGCGGGTAGCGGATTCTCGCTCGCCGAGTTTGATCTCGTTGCTGCGAGAGCCGCCACCGAGGCGACTGCCGAGCCGCTAGATGTATTGCTGGTGGAGGACAACCCTGTTAACCAAGCCGTAGCGCAGAAGGTGCTTGAGCGCGCCGGGCACCGCGTGGTGCTGGCGAACAATGGCGCAGAGGCGGTGGAGTACTTCGATCGCGGCGGTCAATTCGACGTGATCCTGATGGATGTCCAGATGCCGGTGATGGGCGGGATCGAGGCAACCCGCGCGATCCGCGCGCGCGAAGCACGCCGCAGCTGGGCTGGTACCGGCCTGCTCGAATCGATCCCGATCATCGCGATGACCGCACACGCAATGCCGGCGGACCGCAACCGCTGCCTTGAAGCGGGCATGGATGACTATGTCGTCAAGCCGCTCAAGCCGGCGGAGTTGTTCGCCGCGATCAAGCGTGTCGTGCGTCAGGAGGCGGTGAGCGACGAGTACTATGACGGATCACGCACCGAGATCGAGGGGGATCCTTTCGTGACCAGTGGCGATGTCGCCGACCTTGATCAGACCCGCGATACGCTCGATGGCGATGAATCTGCCGTGCAGATGCTGATTGGCGTTTTTCTGCAGGACTATGGCCGTTCGCGCGCCGAGTTGTTGGGAGCGGCGGAGCGCTCGGACTGGGAGGCTTTGTCTCGCGGCGCGCATTCGCTCAAGGCGTCTGCAGGCATTTTTGGCGCAGCGGCAGCGGCTGACTGTGCCTTGAAGCTTGAGATTGCGGCGCGTAACACGAAGGGGCCTGAGGCGCTGGCCAGGCTGGCGGACCTGATCCCGGAACTGGATCGTCTGGCTAATTATCTGCGTCGTCAGCAGGCAAAATGATCTGATCTGGATTAGGGCGTGCAGGCGGGATTTGCCGTAAGCCGCGGTAATTGCTACAATTTCGTGATCTTGAAAGCGGGATGCGCCGTGTGGCGAATCCCGTTTTTCATGTCCGGCGCCGGTTCCGGCGTCCGCTCAGAATTCCGGAATTTAGCGATAGTTTCAGGGAGTCCGCTGTGACAGCATTTCCCCCAGCCTTGCTCGCGCTCGCCGATGGTACGGTGTTTCACGGCAAGGGGATCGGCGCCGCCGGCAAGTCCGTCGGTGAAGTGGTTTTTAATACCGCCATCACGGGGTATCAGGAAATCCTGACCGACCCTTCCTACACCCGCCAGATCGTGACTTTGACGCACCCGCATATCGGCAACACGGGTGCCAACAGTGAGGACTGCGAAGCGGGCCGCACCTATGCAGCCGGCCTGGTGGTGCGTGATCTGCCCTTACGTGTCTCCAGCTTCCGCGCCGAGCGCTCGCTCGACGTGTACCTCAAGGACGAAGGCGTTGTCGCTATCGCCGGCATCGATACCCGCAAGCTCACGCGAATCCTGCGCGAGAAGGGGGCTCAGTCGGGCTGCATCGTGACCGCTGCGGCCGGCGAGACGATCGACGTTGATGCGGCGATCGCGGCAGCGCGCGGTTTCGCAGGCCTTGCTGGCATGGACCTCGCCCAAGTCGTGACGACCGACAAGTCTTACGCTTGGACGAGTGGCGAGTGGCGCCTTGGCGAAGGTTTCCGCGAACAGTCTGCGGCGCGTTTCCATGTCGTTGCCTACGACTTCGGTGTCAAGCGCAACATCCTGCACATGCTGGCGGAACGCGGGTGCAAGCTGACCGTGGTGCCGGCCAAGACCCCGGCTGCCGAAGTACTGGCGCTCAATCCCGACGGCGTGTTTCTGTCCAACGGCCCGGGCGATCCGGAGCCCTGCGACTACGCGATCGCTGCGATCCGCGAATTCCTCGACCGCAAGATCCCGACCTTCGGCATCTGCCTCGGCCATCAGCTGATGGCGCTGGCCGCTGGTGCGAAGACCATGAAGATGAAGTTCGGCCATCATGGCGCGAACCATCCGGTCAAGGATCTGGATTCAGGCCGCGTGCTGATCACCAGCCAGAACCACGGTTTCGCAGCGGACCCGGCAAGTTTGCCGGCCAACGTCAAGGTGACCCACGTGTCGCTGTTCGACGGCAGCCTTCAAGGCATGGCCTGGACCGACCGCCCGGCGCTGTGCTTCCAGGGGCACCCGGAAGCGAGCCCCGGCCCGCATGACGTGGCCTACCTGTTCGACCGTTTCGTTGGCTTCCTCGAGCAAGCCAAGAAGTGATTATCCCGGCGCGCCGCCCTGAGCTGCGCGCCTCGCCCCGGTGGTGAAGAGACATGCCCAAGCGTACAGACATCCAGAGCATCCTGATGATCGGCGCTGGTCCGATCGTGATCGGCCAGGCCTGCGAATTCGACTATTCCGGCGCGCAAGCCTGTAAGGCGCTGCGTGACGAGGGTTACCGCGTCATCTTGGTTAACTCCAACCCAGCGACGATCATGACTGACCCGGAGATGGCCGATGTGACCTACATTGAGCCGATCACCTGGCAGGTGCTCGAGCGCATCATCGAAAAGGAGCGCCCCGACGCGGTGCTGCCGACGATGGGTGGCCAGACGGCGCTGAATTGCGCGCTGGATCTGTGGCACAACGGCGTGCTCGACAAGTACAAGGTCGAAATGATCGGCGCCAAGCCGGACGCGATCGACAAGGCCGAGGACCGCCAGAAGTTCAAGGAAGCAATGACCAAGATCGGGCTGGAGTCCGCCCGTTCTGGCGTTGCTCACTCGATGGAGGAGGCGTTGGCCGTGCAGGCCAAGGTCGGCTTCCCGGCGATCATTCGTCCGTCCTTCACGATGGGCGGCACGGGCGGTGGTATCGCCTACAACATCGAGGAGTTCGTCGAGATCTGCACCCGCGGCCTCGATCTCTCGCCGACCCGCGAGTTGCTGATCGAAGAATCGCTGCTTGGCTGGAAGGAATACGAGATGGAGGTCGTGCGCGACAAGCACGACAACTGCATCATCGTCTGCTCGATCGAGAACCTCGATCCCATGGGTGTGCACACCGGTGACTCGATCACGATCGCACCGGCGCAAACGCTGACCGATCGCGAGTACCAGATCATGCGTAATGCGTCGATCGCGGTGCTGCGCGAGATCGGTGTGGATACCGGTGGCTCGAACGTGCAGTTCTCGGTCAACCCGAAGGATGGCCGCCTTATCGTCATCGAGATGAACCCGCGCGTGTCGCGCTCGTCCGCGCTGGCCTCGAAGGCCACCGGCTTCCCGATCGCCAAGATCGCCGCGAAGCTGGCCGTCGGTTTCACGCTGGACGAACTCAAGAACGACATTACCGGCGGCGCCACCCCGGCCTCGTTTGAGCCGTCGATCGACTACATCGTCACCAAGATCCCGCGCTTCGCGTTCGAGAAGTTCCCCGCCGCGAATGACCGCCTGACGACGCAGATGAAGTCGGTGGGCGAGGTGATGGCGATGGGCCGCACCTTCCAGGAGTCTTTCCAGAAGGCGCTGCGTGGTCTGGAGACTGGAGCCTACGGGCTCGACGAGGTCGAATGCGATCGCGAGGAACTTGAGAGCGAGCTGGCGAACCCGGGTGCGCAGCGCATCTGGTACGTCGGCCAGGCCTTCCGTGAAGGCATGTCGCTGGATCAGGTTCATGCACTGACCAAGATCGACCCGTGGTTCCTGGCCCAGATCGAAGACATCGTGCTGACCGAGAAGTCACTCGTCGGCCGTTCGCTCAAGGCGCTCCAGGCGCCGGAACTGCGCGATCTGAAGCGCAAGGGCTTCTCCGATCGTCGTCTGTCCAAGCTGCTCGGTACGGACGAAACCAGCGTTCGCCTGCAGCGTCACACGCTGGGCGTGCGGCCGGTCTTCAAGCGCGTCGATACCTGTGCGGCCGAGTTCGCAACGGACACCGCCTACATGTACTCGGCGTATGAGGATGAGTGCGAGGCGCAGCCGAGCGATCGCAAGAAGATCATGGTGCTGGGTGGTGGGCCGAACCGGATCGGGCAGGGCATCGAGTTCGACTACTGCTGCGTCCATGCTGCCCTCGCGCTGCGCGAAGATGGCTACGAGACCATCATGGTCAACTGCAACCCGGAAACGGTCTCGACCGACTACGACACCTCCGACCGCTTGTACTTCGAACCGCTGACGCTGGAAGACATCCTCGAGATCGTCGCGGTCGAAAAGCCGGTTGGCGTGATCGTGCAGTTCGGTGGCCAGACGCCGCTCAAGCGGGCGCGTGAGCTCGAAGCCAACGGCGTGCCGATCATCGGCACCACCCCAGACATGATCGATGCAGCCGAAGATCGCGAACGCTTCCAGAAGCTGCTGAACGACCTCGGCCTCAAGCAGCCGCCCAACCGTACGGCGCGCGCGCCGGAAGAAGCGGTGCGTCTGGCCGCCGAAATCGGTTATCCGTTGGTGGTTCGCCCGTCTTATGTGCTGGGTGGCCGCGCGATGGAAATCGTGCACGAACAGAAAGACCTCGAACGCTACATGCGCGAGGCGGTGAAGGTTTCGAATGATTCGCCGGTGCTGCTCGATCGCTTCCTCAACGATGCCACCGAAGTCGACGTCGATGCGCTATCCGACGGCAAGCAAGTCATCATCGGCGGCATCATGGAGCACATCGAGCAGGCCGGCGTCCACTCCGGCGACTCGGCTTGCTCGCTGCCGCCCTACACGCTGTCCAAGGCGCTGCAGGACGAGCTGCGCCGCCAGACCGAGCTGATGGCACGTGGTCTCAACGTTTGTGGTCTGATGAACGTGCAGTTCGCGATCCAGGGCAAGGGCGATGCCGCCGTGGTGTATGTGCTCGAAGTCAATCCGCGCGCATCCCGCACGGTTCCGTTTGTCTCGAAGGCCTGTTCGCTCCCGCTCGCCAAGGTGGCGGCGCGTTGCATGGCGGGTCGTTCGCTGGTCGACCAAGGTGTCACCGGCGAAATCATTCCGCCGTATTTCTCCGTCAAGGAGGCCGTCTTCCCGTTTGCCAAGTTCCCGGGCGTGGATACGATCCTCGGGCCGGAAATGAAGTCGACCGGCGAAGTCATGGGCGTCGGTCGTACCTTCGCGGAAGCCTTCGTGAAGAGTCAGCTGGCTGCCGGCGTGCGTCTGCCCACCGGCGGTACCGCCTTCATCAGCGTCAAGATGGCGGACCGCCCGAAGGCGATCGAAGTGGCGCGCGAGCTCGTGGAGTTGGGCTTCAAGCTCGTTGCGACGCGCGGCACCTCTGCGGCGATCGAAGCTGCCGGCATCCCTGTGACACCGGTGAATAAGGTGACCGAAGGCCGCCCGCACATCGTTGACATGATCAAGAACAACGAGATCAGCCTCATCATCAACACCGTCGAAGAGAAGCGGCAGGCGATCGCGGATTCGCGTTCGATCCGCACCAGCGCGCTGGCCGCCAAGGTCACGATCCAGACGACCATCGAAGGCGCACGTGCAGCCTGCCTCGGTATTCGCCATCTGTCCGAACTGACGCCCTACGCGCTGCAGGCTCTGCACGCTGAACTGGCTTGACTGGCTAAGTAAATGAACAAGGTTCCATTGACCATTAACGGCGCGGAGATGCTCCGCGCCGAGTTGCAGCGTTTGAAGACGGTGGATCGTCCGGCCGTGATCGAGGCGATTGCCGAAGCGCGTTCCCATGGCGATCTCTCCGAAAACGCCGAATACGATGCCGCCAAGGAGCGCCAGGGCTTCATCGAAGGCCGCATCAAGGAAGTCGAAGGCAAGCTGTCTTCGGCGCAGATCATCGATCCGAAGCTGCTTGATGCGGATGGGCGCTGCGTGTTCGGCGCGACCGTCGATCTGGAGGATCTTGAGTCGGGTGATTCAGTGACTTACCAGATCGTCGGCGAGGACGAAGCCGATCTCAAGTGCGGCAAGATTTCGGTGTCGTCGCCGATTGCGCGTGCGCTGATCGGCAAGTACGCCGGCGACGTCGCAGAGGTTCAGGCTCCGGGTGGTGTGCGTGAGTACGAGATTCTCGAAGTCAAGTACATCTGATCCATGAATCAGATCGCGCGACCGCTTTACTTTCTCGCTTTGACACTGTGGGTCGGAGCGCTGTGGACGATTGGCGGCATCGTTGCGCCAACCCTGTTCTCGGCGCTGCAGGATCGCAGTGTGGCCGGCGCGGTCGCTGGCCGCTTGTTCAACATCGTCGCTTGGTTGGGCGTCGGCAGCGCCTGTTTCCTGATCGTCTTTCAGATCATCGACGCCGGGGGGCAGGCGTTCAAGCGTGCTTCTCTTTGGGTGATCGTGTTGATGTTGCTGCTTACGCTGGCCAGCCTGTTCGGCATTCAACCTTTGCTGGCGCAGCTCAAGGCAGAGGCAATGCCGCGAGAGGTGATGGAGAGCCTGGTGCGCGACCGCTTTGCCGCATGGCACGGTGTTTCCAGCATCCTTTACCTGATCCAATGTGCGCTCGGCGGTGCCTTGGTGGTGCTTGAGACCGTAAGCGGGCGTCGCTGAGGCGCGGAGCCTCAGCGAATTGCAGATGCTCAGCGTCCGCCGCCGGGTTTGCGGCCACCGCTTCGGGGGGCTGCAGCGCCGCGAGGTCCGGCAATGTTGCGCGCGATGGTGCCGCTCTTGAGCCGGGTCGCCGGGCGTGCGAGGCTGCGCGCGTCACCACGCGCCCCAGCGCGAGGCGTTGCGCGGGGGCTGATCGCTGGTGCCTTGGTCGCAGTTTTCGCCTTCTCGGCCAGTTCCGGCGATGGTCTGTAGACAACCAGCAGCTTGCCGATCATCTGTACTGCGGCACAGCCGAGTTCGCTGCAGATGGTGTCCATGTACTGCTGGCGCTCCTCGCGGTCATCGCCGTAAACGCGAATCTTGATTAGCTCGTGTGCGGTCAGCGAACGGTCGATTTCCTTAAGCACCGTGGGCGCGAGGCCTTTTTCGGCAATACTTACGACCGGGTCAAGCCCGTGCGCCTTGGCGCGAAGCTCGCGACGCTGTGCTGCGGTGAGTGTGTTCATGTGGAATTTCTTGTGCAAACTTGCATTTTAGTGCGATGAAGCGGACCAAGACCAGCAAACAATGGATGCAGGAGCATGTCAACGACCCTTGGGTGCAGCGCGCCAAGGCCGAAGGCTTCCGCTCCCGGGCGGCGTTCAAGCTGACCGAGATCGACCAGAAAGACCGCTTGCTCTCTCGCGGACAGGTCGTCGTTGAACTCGGCGCCGCGCCCGGTAGCTGGACGCAGGTTGTTGCGCGCAAGGTATTGCCGGGTGGTGCCGTGATCGCGCTTGACCTTCTGGACCTTGAACCGATCAATGGTGTGGACTTCATTCAGGGCGACTTCACCGAGGAGGCGATACTGGATGAACTCGTTCGTCGCCTTGATGGTCGGAGCGTGGACCTTGTGCTTTCCGACATGGCCCCCAATATCTCGGGTATTGCAACGATCGACCAGGGACGTTCTGTTTATCTCTGCGAGCTGGCGCTGGATTTCGCTGAACGCCACCTGGTGGCGGGCGGCAACATGTTGGTCAAGGTTTTTCAGGGCTCTGGCTTCGACGAGTACCGCAAGGCGATGGGATGTGTGTTTTCGCAAGTGCAGGTCCGCAAGCCCGCCGCGTCGCGTGATCGCAGTTCGGAAGTGTATTTGCTGGGTCTGACCAAGCGTTCCTGATTGCACGATCTGGCATGGGCGGCGTTGGCGTCGATTGTTGAACGGTCATAGAATGGTTTGGTCTACTGTGGGGAGCGGCCCCGTTCGGGCCTGAGAAGGAAGCGACTTGAACAATCTTTTCAAGAATCTAGCGATCTGGTTGGTCATCGGCATCGTGCTGATGACTGTGTTCAACCAGTTCAACAGCCGGCAGACCGCGCAAAGCCAGATGGAGTACTCCCAGTTCATGGAGGAGGCCAAGTCAGGGCGTATCGCGAAGGTCACCATTGAAGGCCGCACGCTGCGCGCGACGACCCAGGACAACAAGCAGATCACCGTATTCACGCCGGGTACCCAAGACCTCTGGATGGTCAGCGATCTGATGCGTTATGGCGTGAAGATCACTGCCAAGCCTGAAGAAGAGCAATCGCTGCTGATGAGCATCTTCGTCTCCTGGTTCCCGATGTTGCTTCTGATTGGTGTGTGGATTTTCTTCATGCGTCAGATGCAGGGCGGTGGTCGTGGCGGTGCGTTCTCGTTCGGCAAGAGCCGGGCGCGAATGCTAGACGAATCCACCAATTCGATTACGTTTGCGGATGTGGCCGGTTGCGACGAGGCGAAAGAGGAGGTGGCTGAACTGGTCGACTTCCTGCGTGATCCCTCGAAGTTCCAGAAGCTGGGCGGCCGTATTCCCAAAGGCGTCCTCATGGTGGGCTCGCCCGGTACCGGCAAGACGCTGCTCGCCAAGGCAATCGCTGGTGAGGCGAAGGTTCCGTTCTTCTCGATTTCGGGCTCCGACTTCGTCGAAATGTTCGTCGGTGTAGGCGCCGCTCGTGTTCGCGACATGTTCGAGAACGCGAAGAAGCAAGCGCCTTGCATTGTCTTCATCGACGAAATTGACGCTGTCGGCCGTCAACGAGGTGCCGGTCTCGGTGGTGGCAACGATGAGCGCGAGCAGACCTTGAACCAACTGCTCGTCGAGATGGATGGTTTCGAAGGCCAGACCGGCGTGATTGTGATCGCTGCGACGAACCGCCCTGATGTGCTGGACCCGGCCCTCCTGCGCCCAGGCCGTTTCGACCGTCAGGTGGTCGTGCCGCTGCCGGACATCCGCGGCCGCGAGCAGATCCTCAAGGTGCACATGCGCAAGGTGCCGGTGTCACCCGATGTCGATGCGAACATCCTTGCTCGCGGTACGCCGGGTATGTCCGGAGCGGATCTCGCGAATCTCGTGAACGAGGCTGCGTTGTTTGCCGCACGGGCGAACAAGCGTCTAGTCGACATGGACGATTTCGAGCGTGCCAAAGACAAGATTTTCATGGGCGCCGAGCGCAAATCCATGGTGATCCTGCCGGAAGAGAAGAAGAAGACGGCCTATCACGAGTCTGGTCACGCGATCATCGGGTCGGTGCTCCCGGGCTGCGATCCGGTGCACAAAGTAACGGTGATTCCTCGTGGACGTGCTTTGGGCGTGACTTGGTCGCTGCCTGAGATGGATCGTTTCAGCCTCTACCAAGACCAGATGCTGGCGCAGATCTGCATGCTGTTTGGTGGCCGCGTGGCTGAGGAGATTTTTGTCGGTAACGTGTCTACGGGCGCGTCGAATGACTTCGAGCGCGCAACCAGCATTGCCCGCGACATGGTTACCCGCTACGGTATGTCGGAAGCGCTCGGTCCGATGGTATATGCCGAGAATGAGGGAGAGGTATTTCTGGGCCGCTCAATCACGACCCACAAGAACCTGTCGGAAGCCACGCTGCAGAAGGTGGATACGGAAATCCGGCGGATCGTCGACGAGCAATATGCCCTCGCGCGGAAAATCCTTGAAGACAACCGTGATAAGGTCGAGGCGATGACTGCGGCGCTTCTCGAGTGGGAGACGATTGATGCCGATCAGATCGCCGATATCATGGCTGGCCGTCCGCCTCGCCCGCCTCATGCGAGCGGACAGCCGAAGTCATCGGTTTCAGATGGGCCGGCAGATCCCACGCCCAGCGCGACGGCGCCCGCCTGATGTAAATGCATCGATCCAAGGCCGGCTAAGCCGGCCTTTTCTTTTCTTATGACTTCAATCTGTTTAGGCGACTATCGTTTGCCGGCCGGGCGCCCTCTGGTCATGGCAATCATCAACACAACGCCCGATTCGTTCAGTGGTGATGGACTTGCCGGGCAACTTGACGCGGTCATCGATAGGGCCAAACGAGCGATCGATGCCGGTGCCGACCTGCTCGACATCGGCGGTGAGTCGTCTCGTCCCGGTTCCTCGGGGGTCTCGGTGGAAGAGGAACTCCGCCGAGTTGTACCGGCGGTTGAGGCATTGGCGGCGTTGGGCTGTCCGATCTCGGTGGATACTGTCAAGCCGCAGGTTATGCAGGCTGCGATCAGCGCCGGCGCATCCATGATCAACGACATCAACGCATTCCGAGAGCCCGGGGCGGTCGACGTGGTTGCGGACTCCAATTGCGCGGTATGTGTCATGCACATGCAAGGGGTGCCACGAAGTATGCAGGTCTCGCCCAGCTATGCGAACGTGGTTGCCGAGGTGAGCGCATTCTTGCAGGCCCGTCTTGAGGTGCTTGAGCGCGCCGGCATTGATCGAAATCGCATGTTGGTCGATCCCGGGTTTGGATTTGGCAAGACGCTGGATCACAATCGAGAACTTTTCCGGGCGCTACCGGTATTTGGGAAATTGGCGCCGGTTCTGGTCGGGGTGTCGCGAAAAACGATGCTTGGACAGATGACCGGTCTGTCAGTTGATCGGCGGATGGCGCCCAGTGTTGTCGCCGCCATCGCGGCAGCTGCTCGTGGTGCCGCAATTCTGCGCGTACATGATGTCGTTGAAACCGTTGCTGGTCTGAAGGTTTGGCGCGAACTCGGGATAGGCGACACGCTTTAGCACGCGTAGCAATCCCCACTTACAACAAATTCGGAGACAACAATGGCACGAAAGTATTTCGGGACGGATGGGGTTCGCGGGCGTGTGGGAAATTCGCCGATCACGCCGGACTTTGTCATGCGCTTGGGATACGCGGCCGGCCGTACATTGTGTGCGGAACAGCAGGGAACTCGCGGACATGAGCGCCCGACGGTCCTGATAGGCAAAGACACTCGCGTGTCAGGCTACATGCTTGAAGCGGCGCTTGAGGCTGGCTTTGCTGCTGCCGGCGTTGATGTAGTACTTGCGGGGCCGATTCCAACGCCAGCCGTGGCCTACCTGACGCGGGCGCTTCGGCTCGATGCGGGCGTTGTGATCTCCGCCTCCCATAACCCGTACTACGACAACGGTATTAAATTCTTCTCCGCACGAGGTGCCAAGCTCCCTGATGCGACAGAGACCGCGATCGAAGAGCGGTTGGATCAGCCGATTGGTTGCTCTGACTCCTCGGCGATGGGGCGTGCTCGGCGTATTGACGACGCAGCGGGTCGCTATATTGAGTTCTGCAAGAGCACGTTTCCGAACGACCTGGATCTGCGAGGCTTGAAGATTGCAGTGGACTGCGCGAACGGCGCTGCTTACCACATCGCGCCGAGGGTGTTTCACGAGTTGGGCGCGGAAGTGGTCGCGATTGGGAAAGAGCCGAACGGCTTCAACATCAACGACCAGGTCGGTGCTACCGTGCCTGAGGCGATTCGAGCCTTCACACTTGCGCAGGGCGCCGACATCGGCATATCACTTGATGGTGACGGCGACCGGCTGATGATGGTCGATCGCAACGGCCGCATTTACGACGGCGACATGCTGATCTACGTGATCGCCAGAAGGCAGAAGGCGCTGAATCGCCTTCCTGGCGTCGTTGGTACGTTGATGAGCAATCTTGGTTTTCAGCGTGCAATCGAAGCGCTTGGGGTGGAGTTTGTTCGGGCGAAAGTCGGGGATCGCTACGTGCTTGAATTGCTCGAACAGCGCGGCTGGAAGTTGGGTGGAGAAAATTCTGGCCACATTATTTGTCTTGATCGCCATTCCACCGGGGATGGAATCATTGCCGCCTTGCAGGTATTGGCGGCATTGCGCGACGCCAATGAATCGCTCGCCGATGCTTGCCAAGCGCTCACTTTCTTTCCCCAACGCCTAGTGAATGTGCGCACCGTCGGCGGTTTTGACTGGAAGTCCGACCGAAGCATTCAGGATGCAGTCGTGTCGGCCGAAGCAGTGCTCGGACAACGTGGCCGTGTGCTGCTGCGCACATCGGGGACCGAGCCGCTTTTGCGGGTCATGGTCGAGGGCGAAGATGCCGCTCAGGTTGATGAAGTCGTGCAACAGCTGGCGGCCACGGTACGTCAGGCCTTGGAATGAGCGTTGAGTGCGGCGAGCGATTGGGGGCTGCCACCAGCTGGCCGTCTCACTTGTGGGCGCAGCCGCGCTCGACTAAAATGCTAGGTTTTGTAGTATTTAAACTGGGGTAGCGCGTGAGCGGCATTTTCTTTGGCCTTGTCCTGACGGTTCATGTCTTGGTGGGCGTTGCGGTAATCGGCTTGGTGTTGGTTCAGCACGGCAAGGGTGCTGACATGGGTGCCTCGTTCGGTGGCGGCGCATCTGGTAGCCTCTTCGGTGCTTCGGGGTCGGCTAACTTTCTTAGTCGAACGACTGCGGTTTTGGCTACTGTCTTCTTCGTTACGAGCCTTGCCTTGACGTACTTGGCGAGCCACCGAGCAGGTCCGGCGAAGAGTGTCATGGAAGGTGCGCCTGTTGTTCAATCTCAGCCGGCTGCGCCGGCCAAGACGGATAGCGCCCCGGGCGCCGCTCAAGAGATTCCGAAGTAAAGAAATTCTTGGCAAGGCGGTATTGTTTATATATAATTCTTTTCTGTTGTAAGCGTGCCGACGTGGTGAAATTGGTAGACACGCCATCTTGAGGGGGTGGTGGCGCAAGCCGTGTGAGTTCGAGTCTCACCGTCGGCACCAATAATTCGAAACGCCCGCGTAAGCGGGCGTTTTTCCATCTGATGCAATTCCCGACTCTACGATCATGCTCGAGAACTATTTCCCGGTATTGATTTTCATCCTTGTCGGTATTGCGGTAGGCGGCGTCATGCTGCTCGCTGGGCGCGTTCTTGGGCGCCACAATCCCGAGCCCGAAAAGCTATCTCCGTATGAGTGCGGTTTCGAGGCGTTCGAGGATGCGCGCATCAAGTTCGATGTGCGCTATTACCTGATTGCAATTCTTTTCATCCTCTTTGATATCGAGGTTGCCTTTCTGATTCCTTGGGCGTCAATTCTCAAGGAAATTGCTGGCAACGAGTCGATTCGTCTATTTGGCTTCTTCGAGATGCTCGTTTTCTTGGGTGTCCTGATTGTGGGCTATATCTACGTGCGCAAGCGCGGCGCGCTGGACTGGGAATAACCGTACGTTTCGCTGTGATGCGGGGCGTTGGGGGACGCAATGAGTGTTGAGGGTGTATTCCGTGAGGGTTTTGTCACGACGACTCTGGATAGCGTTCTGAATTGGACGCGAACGGGTTCGTTGTGGCCGATGACTTTCGGCTTGGCTTGCTGTGCGGTTGAAATGATCCACGCGGGTTGTTCCCGTTACGACTTGGATCGTTTTGGAGTTGTTTTTCGGCCAAGCCCTCGCCAGTCCGATGTCATGATCGTGGCTGGTACGCTATGCAATAAGATGGCTCCGGCTCTTCGCAAGGTCTATGACCAGATGGCTGAGCCGCGCTGGGTAATCTCAATGGGTTCCTGTGCGAACGGCGGCGGTTACTATCACTACTCCTATTCGGTTGTCCGTGGATGTGATCGTATTGTTCCAGTAGACGTCTACGTGCCTGGTTGTCCGCCGACGGCGGAGGCGCTGCTGTATGGAATCATCCAGCTGCAGAACAAGATCAAGAGAACCAACACGATCGCTCGATAAGGCAAAGAGCCCTCATGAGTGCAAAGCTCGAAAAACTGCAGGATTCGCTGCGTGCTGTCCTTGGGGCGCAGATCCAGACGCTCGTCTGTGAGCGCGGCGAGGTGACGATCGAGGTTGCCGCCAAAGACTACTTGGCCGTGGCGTTTACGTTGCGGGACACCCCCGATCTCGGATTTGAGCAGCTGATTGATTTGTGCGGTGTCGATTACGCTACGCATTCGACGCGCGCGTCCTCCGTTGCTCGGTTTGCCAGCGTTGCTCATTTGCTGTCCGTGCGTAACAACTGGCGCCTGCGTTTGCGAGTGTTCGCCGAGTCGGCGGAGTTTCCGGTGGTTGCCTCGGTGGTAGGTGTGTGGCCAAGCGCCAACTGGTTCGAGCGTGAAGCGTTCGATCTTTTTGGTCTGATGTTTGATGGTCATCCGGACCTGCGCCGCATCCTGACCGACTATGGATTTGTCGGGCACCCGTTCCGAAAGGATTTCCCGATTTCAGGCTTCGTGGAAATGCGTTACGACGCCGAACAAGGGCGTGTGGTCTATCAGCCGGTGACGATTGAGCCGCGCGAAGTGACGCCACGAATCGTTCGTGAAGAAAACTACGGGCAGGTTGGGCATGGCTGAAATCCGCAATTACACAATCAATTTCGGGCCGCAGCACCCCGCCGCTCACGGCGTTTTGCGCCTTGTGCTTGAACTGGATGGCGAGGTTGTTGAGCGCGCCGATCCGCATATCGGTTTGTTGCATCGCGGCACTGAAAAGCTCGCCGAGACCCGCACTTGGATTCAGTCCGTTCCGTACATGGATCGACTGGATTATGTTTCGATGATGTGCAATGAGCACGCCTATTGCATGTCGATCGAGCGGTTGCTTGGTTTGGAAGTTCCGTTGCGCGCGCAGTATATCCGTGTGATGTTTGATGAAATCACACGTATTTTGAACCACCTTCTGAATATCGGCACCCACGCGCTGGATATCGGCGCGATGACGATGGTTCTCTATACGTTCCGTGAGCGTGAAGATCTGATGGACGCGTACGAGGCTGTTTCGGGCGCGCGGATGCATGCGGCTTACTATCGGCCAGGTGGAGTCTATCGAGACTTGCCGGATCAGATGCCGAAGTACGAGGTGTCGAAATACCGCAATGCTGCGACGGTTGCGCAGTTGAACGAGGCCCGTCAGGGCTCTTTGCTCGATTTCCTGGACGATTTCACGCGACGTTTTCCAGCATATATCGATGAGTATGAGACCTTACTGACCGATAACCGGATCTGGAAGCAGCGCACGGTTGGGATCGGCGTTGTTTCTCCAGAAGAGGCACTTGCCTACGGCTTCACCGGCGCGATGCTTCGCGGGTCTGGCGTGGAGTGGGATCTGCGCAAGAAGCAGCCTTATGAGGTTTACGACCGCGTTGATTTTGACGTGCCGGTTGGCGTAAACGGCGACTGCTACGACCGCTATCTCGTGCGAATGGAAGAGATGCGGCAGTCCAACCGAATCATTCGGCAGTGTATTGACTGGCTCCGCAGTAACCCCGGATCGGTTATCTGCGATAACCACAAGATTGCACCTCCCTCTCGTGCAGCGATGAAGGAGAACATGGAAGAGTTGATCCACCACTTCAAGCTCTTCACCGAAGGTATGCACGTTCCGGAAGGCGAGGCGTATGCGGCCGTGGAGCATCCCAAGGGTGAGTTTGGGGTGTATGCAATCTCGGACGGTGCAAACAAGCCGTATCGCGTGAAGCTTCGCGCTCCGGGGTTTGCGCATTTGGCCGCAATGGATGCTATTGCCCGTGGGCACATGATTGCGGACGTTGTCGCGATTATTGGCACGATGGATATCGTGTTTGGCGAGATCGACCGTTAACTGTAGTCCGACGTTCAGAAGAGAGATGAACGAGTCATGTTGAACTCGGAATCACTAGGCAAGATTGACCAGGAAGTTGCGAAATATCCCGCTGACCAGAAGCAGTCTGCGGTGATGGCGGCTTTGAGGATTGCTCAGCAGGAAAAAGGGTGGCTTGCCGCAGAAACGATCGAATTCGTGGCGAGTTATCTTGATATGCCTGCAATGGCGGCGTACGAGGTTGCCAGTTTCTACAACATGTACGACCTCCAGCCGGTCGGCAAGTTCAAGCTCACGGTTTGTACCAATTTGCCATGTGCGCTGTCGGGCGGTGCGGATGCTGGGGAATATCTCAAGCATAAGCTTGGGATTGAATTCAATCAGACAACCCCGGATGGTCAATTCACCCTGAAAGAGGGTGAATGCATGGGGGCTTGTGGCGACGCACCTGTTTTGCTTGTGAATAACCATCGGATGTGCTGCCGTATGACGGAGACGCAGATGGACCAACTCATCAGCGAGCTGCGCAAATGAGCGAAAAAGCGTTCCTTCTTGCCGGTCTCGACGGTGACAATACGTGGAGCCTTGCTGATTACGTCAAGCGCGGCGGCTACTCTGCGCTGAAAAAGATCATCGGTGAGGGCATTACGCCAGATGTTGTCATCGCGGAAGTAAAGAAGTCTGCACTCCGTGGCCGAGGCGGAGCTGGTTTTCCAACCGGCCTGAAATGGAGTTTCATGCCGCGCCAGTTTCCTGGTGCGAAGTATGTTTGTTGCAATTCGGATGAGGGTGAGCCCGGTACCTTCAAGGACCGTGATCTTCTTCGCTATAACCCGCACATGGTCATTGAGGGAATGATCATTGCCGGTTTCGCAATGGGTTGCGAGCGCGGATATAACTACATCCACGGTGAGATCTTTGAAGTCTACGAGCGTTTCGAGGCTGCACTGGCCGAAGCTCGGAAGGCTGGTTTTCTTGGCCAGAACATTCTCGGGTCGTCTTTCTCTTTTGACTTGTTTGCGCACCATGGTTATGGCGCGTACATCTGTGGGGAAGAAACCGCGCTGCTGGAGTCGATCGAAGGAAAGAAGGGGCAACCGCGATTCAAACCCCCGTTTCCTGCGAGTTTCGGTCTTTACGGCAAACCGACCACGATCAACAACACCGAGACGTTTGCGTCGATTCCCTACATCATCAATAACGGCGGCGACGCGTTCTTGGGCTTAGGAAAACCGAACAATGGCGGCACGAAGTTGTTTTCGGTCTCCGGGCATGTCAATCGGCCCGGAAATTATGAGGTACCGCTAGGTACGCCATTTTCAGAATTGCTTGAGATGGCCGGCGGCATGCGAGGCGGGCGTCGTCTGAAGGCGGTCATTCCGGGCGGGTCTTCGGCTCCCGTACTGCCTGCGTCGATCATGATGGACGCCACGATGGACTATGACTGTATTGCCAAGGCCGGCTCGATGCTGGGTTCTGGCGCGGTCATCGTCATGGACGAGAGCACATGCATGGTCAAGGCGCTGGAGCGGCTGTCTTATTTTTATCACGAAGAATCGTGCGGTCAGTGCACGCCGTGCCGGGAAGGCACCGGGTGGCTTTATCGGGTCGTCCACCGAATTGAGAACGGTCAGGGCCGACAAGAAGACATCGATTTGCTCGACAGCGTATCCGACAACATCATGGGTCGGACAATTTGCGCGCTCGGTGATGCTGCCGCTATGCCGGTCAAGAGTTTCATCAAGCATTTCCGTAGCGAGTTCCAGTACCACGTTGACAACAAGCACTGTCTGGTGCCGGTTGAGCTTCAGCGTGAAGGCAGCAAGATCTACGTAGGCTGAACATGCTAGAGATCGAAATCGACGGCAAAAAGGTTGAAGTGCCTGATGGCAGCACCGTAATGGATGCAGCCAACAAGGTTGGTACTTACATTCCCCATTTTTGTTATCACAAGAAACTGTCGATTGCGGCCAATTGCCGCATGTGCCTGGTTGACGTTGAGAAAGCGCCGAAGCCGCTTCCTGCTTGTGCGACGCCAGTGACGAACGGTATGAAGGTCACCACTCACTCTGAAAAGGCTGTTAAGGCCCAGAAGGGGGTGATGGAGTTCCTGCTGATCAATCACCCATTGGATTGTCCAATTTGTGATCAAGGCGGCGAGTGCCAGCTGCAAGATCTTGCTGTCGGATATGGCGGCAACGCCTCTCGATATCAGGAAGAGAAGCGCGTCGTTGTAAACAAGAACCTCGGTCCGCTGATTTCAACGGACATGACGCGTTGCATTCACTGCACGCGTTGTGTGCGTTTTGGTCAGGAGATTGCCGGGATCATGGAGCTCGGTGTCGCAAATCGCGGCGAGCGTTCCGAGATCATGGCGTTCGTGGACCGTACGGTCGATTCGGAGCTTTCAGGCAATTCGATTGATCTCTGCCCGGTGGGCGCATTGACGTCGAAGCCATTCCGTTTTGCGGCGCGGACGTGGGAAATGTCGCGTCGTCGTTCAGTGAGCCCGCACGATTCGCTGGGTTCGAACTTGGTAGTACAGGTCAAGCACGATCGGGTTATGCGTGTTCTGCCGCTCGAAAACGAGTCGATCAATGAATGCTGGCTATCAGACAAAGATCGGTTCTCGTACGAGGCGCTGAGTTCTGACGATCGCTTGACCAAGCCGATGGTCAAGCAGGGCGGGAAGTGGATTGAGATATCTTGGCAAGACGCTCTGGATTATGCGGCGAAGGCTGTGAAGGGCGTGGTTGCCGACCATGGGGTATCGGCGTTTGGCGCGTTTGTATCGCCCCATGCGACGCTGGAAGAAATGTTCCTGACGCAGCGGCTGGTTCGTGGCGTGGGATCTGACAGGATTGACTTCCGTCTTCGCCAGTCCGACTTTTCCGCCGACGGGGTGCGCGGCGGCACGCCTTGGCTTGGCATGTCGATCCGAGACGTCGCGGATTTGGATAGCGTGCTTGTGGTGGGTAGCGCACTTCGCAAAGATCACCCGTTGCTAGCTCAGCGACTGCGGCAGGCGGTTAAGCGCGGGGCAGCGGTATCGGTGATTGCCTCGGCGATCGATGATCCGCTCTTGAAGCTCGCGAACGCGGTCAAGGTTACTCCGCGTGAGATCGTGGCTGCGCTCGCCAATGTGGCGGCTGCGATCGCGCAGAAAATGGGAATTCCGCTGTCGGCGGCCGTCGAGTCATTTGTTGATTCGCGTGTCGATTGTGATGCCGTTGCTGTCGCTGAAAGCCTGTGTGGGGGCGAGCGTAAGGCGTTGTTCTTGGGCAATGCCGTCTCGCAAAACGCGGCTTTCGGGCTCATTTGGGCAATCGCAGACGAGATCAGCCGCTTGTCCGGTGCCAAGCTTGGCTTCTTCGGTGAGGCGGCAAATACCGTAGGCGGTTATTACGCGCACGCAGTCAGCCGCGCACACAATGCTGCGTCGATGCTCGCGGATCCGCTTAAGGCGGCGATTTTGGTTGGTGTTGAACCAGAGCTTGATTTTGCAGATGGCGCGTTGGCGAAGTCTGCACTGAAGAGCGCAGAGACCGTTATCGCGCTGACTGCTTTCCGATCGGCGGTGGAAGAGGTCGCAGATCTCATGCTGCCGATTGCACCGTTCTCTGAAACGGCTGGTACTTTCGCTAACTGCGAGGGTGTTGTGCAGAGTTTCAATGCAGTCGTGAAACCGCTTGCTGACGCTCGTCCGGGTTGGAAGGTCCTCCGTGTTTTGGGCGGATTGCTTGATCTCGACGGGTTTGACTATGAGAGCTCAGAGGCGGTTCGCGACGAAGCTTTGCGCAACACGGAGCCTCTCTCTAACGCTTTGACCGGAGTCCCAGTTGCGAATTCGATAGCTGTGTCAGGTCTCCAGCGGGTCTCGGATGTTCCAATATATTCGACTGATGTGCTTGTCCGGCGGGCCCCGTCCTTGCAGCGTACGCGTGATGCTTCAGCGCCAGCTGCGCGTATGTCGGCCGAAACGCTGGCGAAGCTCGGCCTTGTTGCGGGCGATGCGGTGAAGGTGTCGTCGTCCTCTGGTTCGGTTGTGCTTAATGCGCAGTGCGATGATGCTGTCGCCGACGGCTGCGTGCGGGTTGCCGCTGGCCGATCTGAAACTGTGGCGCTGGGCCCGATGTTTGGCGAACTTACTGTGGAGCGTGCCTGATGGAAGCGCTACTGCAACCCTTTGCCGCACTGTTTGGCCCGCTCTGGCCTGTTGTCTGGACGTTGGTCAAGATCGTCGCGATCGTTCTGCCGCTGATCCTCAGCGTCGCCTACCTCACTTTCGCTGAGCGGAAGATCATTGGATACATGCAGGTTCGGATTGGTCCGAACCGCGTCGGTCCGAAAGGCTGGCTGCAGCCTATTGCAGATGCGCTGAAGCTGATGTTCAAGGAAATCATCGTCCCGAGCAGTGCGAGTAGAGCACTGTTTGTGATCGGTCCGATGATGGTCATGGCGCCGGCCCTCGCTGCGTGGGCTGTCGTTCCATTTGCTCCGAACCTTGTATTGGCGAATATTGACGCTGGGATGCTTTATCTCATGTCAATCACATCGGTTGGGGTTTATGGCGTGATCATTGCGGGGTGGGCGTCCAACTCCAAGTACGCGTTCCTCGGCGGTATTCGCGCAACCGCTCAGATGGTTTCCTACGAGTTGGCGATGGGCTTCTCGCTCGTGGGCGTACTGATGGTTGCCGGTTCGCTAAATCTGTCGGATATCGTACTTGGGCAGGGTAAAGGTGTTTTCGCCAACTACGGCGTGGGCTTCTTGAGTTGGAACTGGTTGCCGCTCCTGCCGCTTTTCGTGGTCTATCTGATTTCGGGCATTGCGGAGACGAACCGCGCTCCGTTCGATGTTGTCGAGGGTGAATCCGAGATCGTTGCCGGGCACATGGTTGAGTACTCCGGCATGGCGTTTGCGTTGTTCTTCTTGGCTGAATACGCAAACATGATTTTGGTCTCCGCGCTGACGTCGGTGTTTTTCCTGGGTGGTTGGCTGTCCCCGGTGGGTTTCCTCCCCGATGGTTTTCCGTGGCTCGTGTTGAAGATCGGCTTCGTCCTCTTCTTGTTCCTCTGGTTCCGGGCTACCTTCCCGCGGTTTCGCTATGACCAGATTATGCGTCTTGGCTGGAAGGTCTTTATTCCGCTTACGCTCGTATGGATCCTCGTAGTTGGGATCTGGATGATGTCGCCTTGGTCGATCTGGAGGTAATTGGCGATGGGCGCCATTAAGGAATTGTTTGTCAGCCTGCTCCTCAAGGAGCTGGTAAAGGGCTTGTCGGTCACGGGCCGCCATTTCTTCCTTCGTAAGATTACGGTTCAGTATCCGGAGGAGCGGACGCCTCAGAGCGCGCGCTTTCGTGGCTTGCACGCGCTGCGACGGTATCCGAACGGGGAGGAGCGTTGCATTGCTTGCAAGCTTTGCGAGGCGGTTTGTCCGGCGATGGCGATTACCATCGAGTCCGATCAGCGGGATGATGGATCACGGCGTACAACACGTTACGACATTGATCTGACAAAGTGCATCTTCTGCGGTTTCTGTGAGGAAGCCTGTCCGGTTGATGCAATTGTCGAGACTCGTGTGTTCGACTATCACGGCGAGAAGCGCGGCGATCTTTACTACACGAAGCAGATGTTGCTGGCCGTGGGTGATCGCTATGAGTCCCAAATTGCGAAGGACCGCGCAGAGGAGGCTAAGTACCGCTAACTCGAATAGGGTCAGCGGGAAGCGAATTTATGGAATTTTCGACCTTTCTCTTTTACATGTTTGCGGCCGTAATGGTCGTTGCCGGTCTTCGCGTGATTACGTCGCGCAACCCGGTGCATGCTGCGCTCTATCTGGTACTTGCGTTTTTTAACGCGGCTGGAATCTGGATGGTTCTTCGCGCGGAGTTCCTCGCAATTGCACTGGTACTTGTTTACGTCGGTGCTGTGATGGTGCTATTCCTTTTTGTCGTGATGATGCTCGATATCAACCTTGAGCGGATACGGCAAGGTTTTTGGAGCTATCTACCGTTGGGGCTGATCATCGCAGCAGTGCTTGTGATCGAAATGGCGGTGGTTGTAGGTGGAAAGTGGTTTGGTGTTGATGCTATGCCGCTGCCGTCAGAGCCTGCCGGCCACTACAGCAATACGAAGTCGCTCGCATGGTTGATGTTCACCGATTTCGTGTACCCGTTTGAGTTGGCTTCCTTCATTCTGCTGGTCGCAATGATTGCGGCGATCTCGCTGACGTTGCGGAGCAGAAGCGGAAACAAGGCAATCGACCCAGCAAAGCAGATTGCGGTGAAGCGCGAGGATCGCATCCGCATCGTGTCGATGCCGGCGGATAAGAACGACTAAAGTAGCAAGATAGATTCGGCCCAGGGGAAACAATGCTTTCGCTGTCCCATGTACTTACGCTAAGTGCGGTGCTTTTTGCTATCAGCGTCGTCGGTATCTTTCTTAATCGGAAGAATCTGATTATTTTGCTGATGTCTATCGAACTGATGCTGCTCGCCGTGAATATGAACTTCATCGCGTTCTCCTCGTTTTTGGGCGACCGGTCCGGGCAGCTGTTCGTGTTTTTCATCCTGACGGTTGCTGCTGCAGAGGCGGCGATTGGTCTTGCAATTCTGGTGGCGATGTTCCGTAACATGCGCACGATTCATGTCGACGACCTCGACAGTCTGAAGGGTTGAGGCTCACAACAATGACGGACATGCAAAAGCTCTACCTACTCGTGCCGTTAGCGCCGCTCGCAGGGGCTGTTCTGGCCGGCCTCTTTGGCCGCGCGATAGGCAGAACCGCCTCGCATGTGGTGACCATTCTGGGGGTCGCTGTCGCCTTCGTCGCTTCGGTTTTGATTTTTGAGGACGTTCAGGCGGGGAATGTATTCGACGGTGCGCTCTACACTTGGGCCACTGCGGGTGAATTACGTTTTGAGGTCGGTTTTCTGATCGATAAGCTCACGGTCATGATGATGCTTGTCGTGACATTCGTGTCACTGATGGTGCACGTCTACACCATCGGCTACATGCACGACGATCCGGGCTATCAGCGCTTCTTTAGTTACATCTCGTTGTTCACGTTTTCAATGCTCATGCTTGTCATGAGCAATAACTTCGTACAGTTGTTTTTCGGTTGGGAGGCTGTCGGTCTCGTCTCCTATCTCCTGATTGGCTTCTGGTACACGAAGCCGACGGCGATTTATGCGAATTTGAAAGCGTTCTTGGTCAACCGCGTTGGTGACTTCGGTTTTCTGCTGGGCATCGGATTGATCGCTGCCTACACGGGTTCGCTCAATTATTCTGAAGTGTTCGCCAAAGTGCCGACGTTGGCGCCGCAGATGATCGAGCTTGTGCCGGGTAGCGCTTGGCTGTTGATGTCCGTTATCTGTATTTGCCTGTTTATCGGCGCAATGGGTAAATCCGCACAGGTGCCGCTGCACGTTTGGCTGCCTGACTCGATGGAGGGCCCGACGCCAATTTCAGCGCTTATTCACGCGGCGACAATGGTTACGGCGGGCATCTTCATGGTGACACGTATGTCGCCCTTGTTTGAGGTGTCCGAGACCGCGCGTGCGTTTGTCCTAGTAATTGGCGCAACGACTGCTTTGTTCATGGGTTTTCTGGGGATCATCCAGAACGACATCAAGCGTGTTGTTGCGTACTCCACGTTGTCGCAACTCGGTTACATGACTGTAGCGCTTGGTGTTTCTGCGTACTCCGCCGCCGTGTTCCACTTGATGACGCATGCGTTCTTCAAGGCGCTGCTCTTCTTGGCGGCGGGCTCGGTGATCATCGGCATGCACCATGACCAGGATATCCGCAACATGGGCGGTCTCTGGAAGCGGATGCCGATCACCTGGATTACTTCGCTGGTCGGTTCCTTGGCGTTGATTGGTTTTCCGTTCTTTGCTGGTTTTTATTCGAAGGACGCAATCATTGAAGCGGTGGCGGTGAGTCATACCCCTGGTGCCGGCTACGCGTACTTCTGCGTTATCGTTGGCGTCTTTGTTACCGCGTTCTACTCTTTCCGCATGTACTTCCTTGTCTTCCATGGCGCTGAGCGGTTTGGTGAGGCCCATGGGGGCCACGGTGCGGACGAACACCATCATGACGACGACCACGGCCACCACGGTCCCCTCGAACCGCATGAGTCACCTTGGGTTGTCTGGCTGCCGCTGGTGCTGCTTGCGATTCCGTCGGTGCTGATTGGCTTCTTCGCGATTGAACCGATGCTTTTCCGCGGATGGTTTGGGTCGGCTGTTGTGGTTAACGAGGCCAATGATGTGCTCGGTCACCTCGCGGAAGAGTTTCATGGAGCCGCAGCAATGGCGCAGCATGGCTTCATGTCCTTGCCGTTCCTGCTTGCCATCTCTGGCGTAGTTACTGCTGCAGTGTTCTACCTCTTCAAGCCCGAGATTCCAGCTTGGTTTGCCAGGACCTTCGCGCCGCTTTACCGGCTGCTTGACAATAAGTACTACTTCGACCGATTCAACGAGGTGGTGTTCGCCGGTGGCGCTCGCCTGCTTGGCCGCGGGCTCTGGAAGGGCGGGGATCAGATGCTGATCGATGGCGTTATGGTGAATGGCACCGCGGGTGCAGTTGGTGCCGTCGCTCGATTGACCAAGCTGTTGCAGACCGGACATATCTATCAGTATGCGTTCGTGATCATCATCGGCGTCGTCGTGCTTTTGACTTTCTGGGGTAGCCGCGGCTGACGCGGTGCGAGCTTGACAGAGCGTTTTGAAAACACGCCGAGCGGCGTGAACAACGGATAACAAGAGATGACGGGTGTACCTTATCTAAGCCTTGCGATCTGGGTGCCGATCGTTGGTGGCCTTTTGGCGCTGACGACTGGGTCAGACCGAAACGCACCGGTCGCGAGACTTATCGCGCTGGTCGCGGCGCTGGCCGGCTTCTTCGTGACGCTCCCGCTGTATGCGGGTTTTGACACGACGACCGCATCAATGCAATTTGTCGAGCGTGCGCCCTGGGTAACGCGTTTTTCGATTGAGTATTACCTCGGTGTCGATGGGATATCGATGCCGTTCGTTCTGTTGAATAGTTTCATCACCATCATCGTGGTGATCGCCGGTTGGGAGGTGGTGGATCGGAAGGTCGCACAGTACAACGCTGGCTTTCTGATCATGTCGGGGTTACTGAACGGGATCTTTTCGTCGCTTGATGGGATTCTGTTCTATGTTTTCTTCGAGGCAAGCCTGATTCCGCTCTACTTGATCATCGGTATCTGGGGTGGTCCGAATCGCGTATACGCGGCAATCAAGTTCTTCCTCTATACGCTGCTTGGTTCGCTGCTGATGTTGGTGGCCATCCTCTGGCTGTTTATGGAGGCCGGTGGCAGCTTTGATATCCTTGCCTGGCATAACCTGAAGATTGGTATGACGGCGCAATCGCTGATCTTCTTTGCGTTCCTTGCATCGTTTGCGGTGAAGGTGCCGATGTGGCCGGTCCACACCTGGTTGCCGGATGCGCACGTCGAAGCACCTACTGGCGGATCGGTGGTCCTTGCGGCCATCGCTCTGAAGCTGGGGGCCTACGGTTTCCTGCGGTTTTCCTTGCCGATCGTGCCCGATGCCGCGCACCAATACGCACCTTTGGTCCTGACGCTTTCGCTGATCGCCGTGGTCTACATCGGTTTTGTGGCGCTGGTGCAGGCAGACATGAAGAAGCTGGTCGCGTATTCGTCCATCTCGCATATGGGATTCGTGACGTTGGGTTTCTTCATGTTCAACGCGGTTGCGATCGAGGGCGCGTTGGTTCAGATGATTTCGCATGGTTTCGTTTCTGGTGCCATGTTCCTCTGCATCGGCGTGCTCTATGACCGTGTCCATAGCCGCCAGATCGCCGATTACGGTGGTGTGGTGAACACGATGCCGAAATTTGCCGCCTTCTTCCTGTTGTTCGCGATGGCAAATGCCGGGCTCCCGGCTACTTCGGGCTTCGTCGGGGAATTCATGGTGGTCCTCGGTGCCGTCAAGTTTAATTTCTGGGTTGCCTTCATTGCTGCGACGACCTTGATTCTCGGCGCTGCATATACCCTTTGGATGTACAAGCGTGTTGTTTTCGGCGAAGTGGCGAATGAGCATGTCAAGTCGCTCTCCGACATCAATCGACGCGAGTTCTTCTTCCTGGCCGTACTGGCGGCCTGTGTGCTGGTGATGGGTATTTATCCGCAGCCAGTTACCGAAGTAATGCACGCCAGCGTGAATGGCCTGCTTCAGCACATCGCTGTGAGCAAGCTCTAACGGATAACCAGAAAGCATCCAGGATCAGATGATGGATTTCGTGATGCCGGATTTCCGGCTTGCAGCGCCGGAACTCTTTGTCGCCGGAATGTCTTTGGTCATTCTGATGGTGACCTCCTTTGCGACGAAACACGCGCGTTCTGCCGCGTTCTGGCTGTGCGAGTTTGCGCTGCTTGGGGCACTGCTGCTGACCCTTTTCTCTGGTGATGTGCAGCGTTCGCTGACGTTCAGCGGCATGTACATGTCAGACCTGTTCGGTAGCTTCCTGAAGATCTTGGTCTGCTTGTCTGTTGCGATCGTTCTTCAATACGGACGTGCTTACATGGCAGACCGCAAGATCGACAGCCCTGAGTACTACCTGATGGTGCTCTTCGCCACCTTGGGCATGATGGTGCTGATTTCGGCCAGCCATTTCGTCAGTATGTACATGGGTCTTGAGCTCATGTCGCTGTCGCTTTACGGCTTGGTTGCAGTCGACCGCGACAACCCACGATCGACCGAAGCTGGCATGAAGTACTTCGTGCTCGGTGCTTTGGCGAGTGGTTTGCTGCTGTATGGCATGTCCATGCTGTATGGCGCAACCGGAACGCTTGAGATCCACGAAATCGCGCAACGTATTTATGAGCGCTCGGCGAATGATCTCGTGGTTGTATTCGGTCTGGTATTCGTGCTCGTCGGCATTGCGTTCAAGCTGGGTGTTGTCCCGTTTCACATGTGGGTGCCGGACGTCTATCACGGCGCGCCTACCGCTGTGACGCTACTTGTCTCGTCGGCGCCCAAGCTCGCTGCGTTCGCAATGGCGTTCCGCGTGCTTGTGCTTGGTTTATTCGATCTTGCCGAACACTGGCAGAGCATGCTGATGCTGCTCGCCATGGCGTCGATCATCCTCGGTAACCTTGCAGCTGTTGCGCAACCGAACATCAAGCGGATGCTCGCCTATTCGGGTATTTCCCACATGGGTTTCATGCTTCTTGGTCTGCTTTCAGGGGTCGTAAAAGGCGAGGGTGGCACTTACGCCGTGAACGCCTACAGCTCGGCGATGTTCTATGCCGTTGCGTACGTGATGATGACGCTGGCGTCGTTCGGCATGGTGATTCTGCTGTCGCGCGCCGGGTTTGAGGCGGAGAACGTCGATGACTTTAAAGGCTTGAATCAACGTAGCCCTTGGTTCGCTGGCATGATGTTGATCGTCATGTTCTCTATGGCGGGTATTCCATTCTTTGTCGGGTTCTTTGCGAAGCTGTCGGTCCTGCAGGCTGTGATTGCGGCGGGTAACATTTCCAATCAACCGCACTACTACTGGTTGGCCGTTATTGCAGTCATGATGTCGGTGGTCGGCGCGTTCTACTATCTACGCGTTGTTAAGGTCATGTATTTTGACGACGCTACCGATCAGTCGCCCATCGTGGCGACGTTGGGGATGCGGACACTTCTGTCCGCTAATGCGCTGTCAATTGCGGTTGTCGGCCTGCTGCCTAACTGGCTGATGCAGATCTGCGCATTTACGCTGCTGCATTGATGTTCGATTGACGGAGATGACGGGCATGCTCGGTACGCTTGTGCTCGTTTGTGCGAGCGTCCTGTGTGCAAACCTGCCCTTCATCTCCGAACGTGTATTTGCCCTCTTTCCCTCTCGCCGTAAGTCGCTGCTACTCCGTCTCGCCGAAGTTCTGGGTGGCTATCTACTTGTCGGCTCGCTTGCGTTTGCGTTAGAGCGACAAGCTCACGGCGCGGCCTATTCCCAGAGCTGGGAGTTCTATGTCGTGACCGCGGCGTTGTTTGTCGTGTTCGCGTTCCCCGGTTTTGTGTACCGCTACCTGTGGCGAAAACATTGATTCGGTGGAGTGTTGCGAACATGAGCGATCCGGATCCCTTCGTTGAACACACCATTTCGTCGGAGCAGGTTTTCGACGGTAAGCTGCTTAAAGTCTGGCGGGATCGAGTTGGCCGCGAATCAGAACCCGGTGAGTGGAACAGGGAATATGTTCGTCATCCGGGGGCGACGGTCATCATCGCTGTGACCGAATCGGGCAAATTGCTGATGGAACGCCAGTTCCGCTATCCGCTCGGACGTACTTGCTGGGAGATGCCGGCAGGGAAGATCGACCCGAATGAGTCGATTGAGGTTTGTGCGCGCCGCGAGCTTCGCGAAGAGACGGGTTTTGAGGCGAGTGACTGGAGCCATCTGGGCACCGTGCATCCGTGCGTTGGCTACTCCGATGAGCGGATCGAGATTTTCCTTGCTCGTGGGCTCACTCAGCGAGGCGCAGCACTGGATCATGGTGAATACGTCGAGGTATTCGAGATCACTCTGGATGAAGCTGAGGCCGCGGTGCTCGACGGACGTATCACGGACGCAAAGACAATCGTCTGTCTGTTCTGGGCGGCTAAAACGCTCCGGCGTTGAGCTGGTTTGACGGACGTCGCTCGCTAAAGCTTTCCTTTAAAACATACATGACCAACGCCTGACTGGTCACCGAAAGAAAAAGGCCAGCTGATTCCAGGTGGCCTTTTTGTTGGTGGCTTGGGCCCTTCTTAGCCGCAGGTACCGACCGCACCACACGCGGTACAGAAGTCGCAGCCGTCCTTGCGGATAACGGACATGTTGCCGCACTCGGAACACAGCGAACCGTGCATGAGCTCCGGGTCGCGCTCGTTGCGCGGCGCTTCCAGAATGCCCATCTCCCGGGTCGGGTAGCCGTTCTCGTCGAGTACGCCCAGCATCGCGTAACGGTGAATGACCAGGCGTGCCACGTAGGCCACAGTGGACGGCCAGTTCTGCTGACGACGCGTGCCGGGCACGAAAGCCATGAAGTCGCCGAGCGGTTCCGGGTAGTTCAGCAGCTTGCGCAACTTCATGCCGATCCAGGCCGGATCCATGACGCGCATGTCGAGCGACAGGATCTGCGTCAGGCCATCCAGCGCGCGCGGGTAGTTACCCGAAAGCCACATCGAATACGGACGCGTAACGCCGTCGGGCAGCATTATTTCCTTCAGGCCCAGCACGAACTCTTCACCGGTGGCCGGATTGGAGATGTCGACGGTCCAGGAAAGCGTGCCGTCGGTGCCGGTCTTCGGTTCCTGCAGGCTGAAGACAGCATCCAGAACTGGCGTCGGGGCTTCGACTTCAAAGGCGCCAAGCTTCTCGCAACGATAGCGGACGATCTGCGCAAATGCCGCAACTACGCCCGGGACAATCTTCTTCTCGCCGTGGGGCGGGAAGGGGAGTTCAAAGGCGCGCTCGCCGACGGAGCGGGCGAGTGTGTCGAGTTTGAGCTTCAACCAGGCGCGATCGTTGGCGCGCATGTCCATAGATAGTGTCTTCGCGACGGCACCCAGACCGCGCGGTTGGTCCGCCCCGTTGACCCACACTTCGAAGGGGAACGCGCCACGCGGAACGGCATCACCGTTGGGCTCCATGTGTCCTACGAAGATGCCAAATTCGCCCTGCGGGGTTTCCAGCATGTAGGTCCAGGAGCTGTTGCCATCCGGCATCGAGGGGCGGCCCGGCCAACGCAGGCTGGCGAGCACCGGGGCCGGCAATGACTTGATCGACAGCCGGCGGTTCGGGTCAACGATCACCACATCCTGCGGTTGCTTCTTCTCGGTGTTGCTGGGCTCTACCGACAGCACCGAGCCAAGGACGCTGTTGGGGCGATAGGTGGCGAGGCCTTTGAGACCCGCTTTCCATGCGTCCATGTACAGGTCTTCAAAGTCGGTGTACGGGTAGTCAGCGGGGACGTTGACCGTCTTCGAAATTGAGGTGTCCACGTAAGGCGCAACCGCGGCAACCATGTCCTTGTGTGCCTGAGCCGAGATCTCCAGTGCCGTAACGAAATACTCGGGGAGCTTCTCCACATTGCCGCCAAGGTGGCGATAGGCGCGCCAAGCGTAGTCCTCGACGGCGTACTCCTTGAACGTGCCGTCGGCCATCCGCTTCTTGCGGGTGTAGGTGTAGGAGAACGGCGGCTCGATGCCGTTCGACGCGTTGTCGGCGAACGCCAGCGAAATCGTGCCTGTGGGGGCGATCGACAGCAGGTGCGAGTTACGTATGCCGTGCTTGCGGATCTTTTCCTTCACGTCGTTCGGCAGACGCGAGGCAAAATTGCCGCCCGACAGGTACATATCCGCGTTGAACAGCGGGAACGCACCGCGTTCCTTCGCGAGGTTCACCGACGCGATGTAGGCGCGGTCACGCATGAACTCCGAGATCTTGGTTGCCATCGCACGCGCGGCATCGGTGTCGTAACGCAGCTTGAGCATGATCAGCGCGTCGCCAAGACCGGTGAAGCCCAGGCCAACACGGCGCTTGTTCATGGCTTCCTGATGCTGGTTCTCGAGCGGCCAGTTGGTGACGTCGAGCACGTTATCCAGCATGCGGATTGAGGTTTCCACAACCTCGCCAAAGGCTTCGTAGTCAAACGAGTCCTTTTTTCCGAATGCATCGCGCACGAACTTGACCAGATTGATCGAGCCGAGGCAGCAGCAGCCATACGGGGGCAGTGGCTGCTCGGCACACGGATTGGTGGCCTCGATCGTTTCGCAGTAGTACAGGTTGTTGTCGCGGTTCATCCGGTCGAGGAACAGGATGCCCGGTTCGGCGTGGTCGTAAGTCGAGCGCATGATCTGATCCCACAGCTCGCGAGCGCGCACCTTGCGGTATACCCACGAGCCATCATCGCGCTGGTACGCACCGGCATCCTTGAGTTCCTGGCAGGGCTCGGACTTGTGTGCAAGTTCGACTTCGCCATCCGTTTCGACCGCCTTCATGAACACATCGGTGACGCCCACCGAAATGTTGAAGTTGGAGAGATCGCCTTCGTCTTTGGCGTGGATGAAGGCCTCGATGTCGGGGTGATCGCAGCGCAGCACGCCCATCTGGGCACCGCGACGAGCGCCGGCCGATTCAACGGTCTCGCAAGAGCGGTCGAAGACACGCATGTAGCTCACCGGGCCGCTGGCACGGCTCTGCGTGCCACGCACCAGCGCACCAGCGGGGCGGATCGACGAGAAGTCATAACCGACGCCACCACCGCGACGCATCGTCTCGGCGGCCTCGGCGAGGGCAGTGTAGATACCGGGGCGACCATCAACGATTTCGGTCACCGAATCGCCGACCGGTTGCACGAAGCAGTTGATCAGCGTTGCAGCAAGGCTGGTGCCGGCCGCGGAGTTGATGCGCCCTGCGGGGACGAACCCGGCTTCGAGCGCCGACTCGAACTTGGCCTCCCAATGCGCGCGGCGATCCTCGGCTTCATTGGCCGCCAGAGCACGCGCGACGCGCCGACGTACGTCCTCGACGGATTGCTCGGCCCCTTTGGCGTACTTCTCAAGCAGCACCTCGCCCGAGATTTCCTGGGGTAGCAATGTATCGAGGGATACGGTGGCTTCGCGTTGACTCATGACGAACTCCGGAGGTGGAAGTGGCGGGGGTGCCAAAAAACGGGAAGGCGTGATTAAACCACAATATATTGTGGGTCGGAACAGCTATGGATCAAGCGATGGTATGCGGAGACGGCGGTGCGCAGGCGTGAATTTGGCCGCAAACGGCGTCATCTGGCGCTTGGGCGGCGAATGCAGTCGTTGAAATCGAGGGCGTTTTGCCAGTCCTGGCCACGCGAACAAGGTGTGGGCTGACAACCGGAGCCCGAGGCACTTGAGAGGGGCTGCAACGGTTCAACGGTGCTCGGCGATGCCGGCATCCGAACCGTCCCGGCCCAGAATGGTTTCGGCCGGTTCAATGCGCTCACCGGCCGAAGAGCGGGCGGCAGGGCTTGTTCGGAGCGGAGCTCCGCGGCCGGTGATTCTGCGAGCGCCCACGCGGTCGAGCGAGAGGCGCTCGACCGAATCAGGCTGCGAGCACCGCCAGCATCATTTCCATCTGAGCTTCTACGCTTGGCAGCGTCGCTTCGACATCTTCGCGGCTGACGCCTGCAAGTGCCTCACTGCGATGATGGAGCGGATACTCGTATTCGCTCGCACCGCCTGCCTGTGCCGCAACGGCACTGATTAGGTTGAGCAACCCGGCCGATGGCGCACTGTCCCCTGCGGACTCAGGTTGCAACTGGGAGCCGATCAGCACGCCGAAGGTGACTGGCAGTTGCCATTTCGCAGTAAGTGCGGCGCCCACTTCGGCGAAGTCGCAGCCGATGATGCGGCGCTCGACGTCCGGCAGCGTGTCGCCGTCGCTCGGTGGGGTGTCGAGCACCAGCGCCATCAGGTCGGGAACGGCGACATACATGACGAGGTGACCGGCGTCGGCAAGCAAGCCCGAGACGAACAGGCGCTCCGGGCTCAGGCCGCGCACGGATCGGGCGACTTCGCGCGCCAGCATTCCGCGGCGGACGCTATCACGCCAGAAACGTGCCATATCCATGCGCTGCGGGCGGATGCCGGCAAACATGGCGGTCACCGAGGTGGCCAGCACCAAATCGTGCACCTGTTCCAAGCCGATCAAGCTGACCGCCCGAGTGATTGATTCGATCTTGCGTGCGTAGCCGTAGAAGGCACTGTTCGCGAGTCGCAGCAATGCCGCGGTGAGCGACGGGTCAGTCGCGATCACATCGGCGACCTCTGCGATCGAAACGTCCGGATCGTCGAGCGCAGCACGAACTTTCAGATAGACATCAGGCAGGGTTGCGAGCCGGTCGACGTACGCTACGAGTTCCTGCGCAAGATGCATGGCTGCTCCTCTCAGTCTTGTTTTGGTGTGGGCCGCCGGATCAGGCGATCCAGCGGGAAACGATCTGTGCCCTGCAACTCCGGTTGCAGGGTCAGGTGCTCAATGCCGTACTCGTTGGCGACGCGTTGGCGCACGGCAACCAGAACGCTGGGCCACACAGCGGAGTCTTCCAGCACCAGGTGTGCCGAGAGCGCAACGCGGTTCGGGCCGTAATGCCAGACATGCAGATCATGCACCGAGCGTACGCCATTCACTGCGGCGATGCATTGCCCGATTGCTGTCAGCGAAAGGTTGGTTGGCACGCCGTCGAGCAGCACATGCAGCGTCTCGCGCAGGATGCTGACAGTCGAGCCCAGAATCAAGCCGCAGATCAACATCGAGAGGATCGGGTCGGCCGCAACCCAGCCGGTAAAGTAGACGATCAGCAGGCCCACTATCGCGGCAACCGAACCAAGCAGGTCGCCGATGACGTGAAGCAGTGCTGCGCGCACGTTCAGGGATCGCTCGCCGCGCATCAAGAGCCATGCGGCGAGCAAGTTCACGACCAGGCCGATTACGGCCACCGCGGCGGCCGGCAGGGCCTGAATGGGTTGAGGGTGACGCAACCGTTCAACCGCTTCCCAGCAGATGGCGATCACGATCGCGAGCATCAGTACTGCGTTGCCGAGCGCCGCAAGCGCTTCAATGCGGCCAAGGCCATAGCTGTGCCGAACGCTTGGCGGCCTCAGCGCGATGCGTGCAGCGAGGGCCGCAAGCCCAAGCGAGAGACTGTCAGAGAGCATGTGACCGGCGTCGCCCAACAAGGCTAGCGACCCAGTGAAGAGTCCGCCGGCGGTCTCGATTGCTGCGAAGCCAAGTGTGACTATCAGCGCGAATGTCAGCGTGCGGGCGCTGCTGTTCGCGCCATGATGATGGTGATGCCCGCCCGGGTGTCCATGCGCGTGCGCAGCGTCGTGCTCGTGATCATGGTGGTGATCGTGACCATGATCGTGGCCATGGCATGGGTCGTCATGCAGGTGCCCACCGGCGCCGTGGCCGGAGTGGTCATGCTTGAGTGGCGGTGATGCGATCGGCATAGGCGCAGGCAAATGGGGCTCGCGGGATTGCGAGCCTCTGGTCCCGATTCTAGCGCGCCGCCGCAGTGCAGCGAGGTTTTGCGTGGCGCAACGCCTTGATCAAGCCTCGTTGCTGCTGCCGGTGTAGGGCTTCAGGCCGATCAACTCGCACCCGCTGAGGCGCTCGATTCGCTGCGTGGCTTCGAAGCGGGCAACGCCGTTCCGGTGAGGCAGAGCCACGATCAGGCCCGGCTCGATCTGGTCGTGCGGGGCGAGCAAGGCGGGGGTATCGCCGGCGACCGGCACGCGTGGCAGGAAGATGATGGGTATCGAGTCGCGCTCACGCCCTCGCGCATCTCGGGTTGGCGGCTTGAAGCGCGCAGCGATGCCAGGCCCGCACAAGAGTTGCACGCCGATCTCTGTTTCGTGGCTGTTGCGGTGGAAGGTGCGTCGCACCACGGCCAGATGTACTTCGCCATCTTCGCGCTGCGAGAGCGCGATCAATTCCCCGACTTCGGCGCCGATCGGGTCTTCCGCCTCCTGGTGCAGCTTCAGCCCGGCTTCGCTGCGGTCCATGATGGCCCATTCGGTTGACGGAAAGGACGGCATTGCCTCGGATGCACTCGCCTGGCGCTTGCCCGCGATCCGTTTCATCAACTGGCGAACCTGATCGAAGCCGAATACCAGCGCTGCGCTCGGGTGGGCGCGGCGTCGCACATGCCGGCGCTGCGGTGGGGTGCCCCAATGGGTTCTGAGGCGGCGCAGCAGATCGACGTATTCCGGGTCCCGCGCATTCAGCGGCAGGCCAAGGCGCGTGGGCGATGTGCCTGCGGCGAGGCCTTCGCATTGCGAGTCGAGTTTGGCAAGCAGGGGGTGGGCGTCGAGCAAAAGATCTGCTTCGCCACGCACGAGCTCGTCGCGACGCACCGGCCGGCGGATATCGCCGTGGGCGGGCCAAGCCGGGAACCAGCCTTCGGCATCGCCCGTCCAGTCGTCGCGGGTGCGAATCCGGGCCAGGTGACCGTAGCGCTCGATATAAAAGCGCACATGCTCAAGGTTGCGGCGTGACAGGTGATGCGGGTCGGCCATCACCAGCAGCAGGGTGCGAGCGAAAAAGCGCGCGATCGTGTCGCCGGTGTCGTTGTCCAGTGGTGCGTTCTCGAAACCTCGGGTGGCAGCCGCCATGTAAAGTTCGGCGAGCACGCGCCAGTGCCCGCCGTTGAGTTCGCCGTACCCGCGGCAGGCTAGCAGCACACGGCGATGGGCGAGTTGGCAGGCGCGCAATGCCGCACGGCGACAGAATCTGGGTACTTGGAAACGGCGATCTGGCCGCGCGCGTGCTTCGTTGATGGCGATCTCGGCGAAGGTCATCGCCAGTCGCTCCAGCGCGCGGTCCGCGATGGCGGCGGTCTCGCGCACGCCACTTGAGTTGCCGGCACGGCCATCGGGCACGGTTTCCAGACGCGTCAGCAGGGGCGTAACGTGCTCCAGCACGCGCTCCAGCACCTCATGCCGATCGGATGGTGCGACGACGCTCGATACGACGGTCCGCAACCGAGATACGATCGTCTCGCAGCACACCAGCGGCCGGTCCAGCGGCAGTGCGTCGATCCACGCGTCCACATCCAGGCCGACGCCGGGTGCCGTTGCGGGGCGCACGATGCGAAGGCGGGGCAGGGTGATCGGGGTGGTCAGGCGCTGACGCAGACGTCCAAAACTTGGCGCGGTCACGGTTGGAGCTCCTTGCAAGGCGAATCGGGTGGTTACGCGAAAGGCATAAAAGATGCGCATTGTATCGTGGAACATCCAGTGGGGGCGTGGCGCTGACGGCTGCGTGGATCTCACTCGAACGCTCGGGGTCTTGCGCCGGTTGGGCGCCGATGTGATCTGCCTGCAGGAGGTGGCGGTCAATCTGCCCGGCTTGCCGGGTGGCGTCATCGAAGATGGGTGCCGGATACTTTGCGAAGGCATGCCCGACTACACCCCGGTTTTCGCCCCGGCCGTCGACGTCGCGGTTGCCGGCGGCGGTCGCGGGCAGTTTGGCAATCTGATCCTGAGTCGTTTGCCGGTTGATCAGGTATGGCGGCACTTGTTGCCATGGCCCGCAGACGCGAGGGTGCCGTCGATGCAGCGGGGCTGCGTTGAAGTGGTGATCCGGCAAGGTAGTGAATCATTGCGGGTGCTCACAACCCATCTGGAGTACTACGCGGCAGGTGCTCGCCTGGCTCAGACCGAGCGACTTGCGGAGTTGCAGCAAGAGGTGTGCGCGTTGGAGGCGGCGCCGCCGCTGGACAAAGAGCGCAATGCGGCGTTTGCGACACGCCCGCGACCGTCGCGCGCGGTGCTCTGTGGCGACTTCAATTGCCGCCCCGGCGATGCCGCTTACCGAGCGTTACTTGCAGGCGTTTCGTCAGCGCCGTGGCGTGATGCCTGGTCTGCTTTGCATGGCGAGTTGGCGCATGCGCACACGGTCGGGCTCCACGGCGCGGAGTGGCCGTCTGAACCGTTCTGTTGCGACTACTTTCTGGTCAGTGCAAACCTTCAGTCAGCGCTGCGCGGTATCGAGGTGTGTGCCGATACCGCGGCGTCCGACCATCAGCCCCTGGTGCTGGACTTGTTCTGAACGTCCGGTTCGACGAGCGCTCGGTAGGCATGCCACGTGCCGTGCCCGATCATCGGCATCAGGAAAATGAGGCCGATGTGAAAGGTCAGGAATCCGACGACGGTAAGTGAAACGATCAGGAAGGCCCAGACAAACATTGCGCCTGGGTTGGCCGCGACGACCGCAACACTGGTGAACATCGAGGTGATGGCGTCTGCGCGGCGATCCAGCATCATCGGAATTGCCACCACGCTGATTGCGAACACCAAGGTTGCGAAGACCAAGCCGACGCCGATGTACACCGCAACGAACTCGATGTTCTCGAGTTTGATGACCTGATTCAGAAAGCCCGACAGGTTAGGCATTTCGTTGGTGTAGAAGAGCGCGAACATTACCAATGAGGCGCGCGCCCAGACCAGAAACACCACTGTCAGCACCAGCGCAAACACGCCAATATTGGCGGCGTTGCGCCGCCAGATCGTCAGCGATGAAGCAAAGCGGCAACCTTCGCCCTTTTCGCGACGCCGACTCAGCTCATAGAGTCCCATGGCGAAGAACGGGCCCAGCAGCAGGAAACCTGAGGTGAGGGCCGATGTGTACTGATAGGCATGCTCGAACACGGCGCTGACTGACAGCCCCATCGCTGAAAAACAGAATCCGTAAAAGAGGCTCGCGAGTGGGCAGGCCTGCATGTCCTGCGCGCCGCGGCCGAGCCATACCAGCCCTGCGGCAACGTGCACCCGGCGCAGTTTCGGAATCAGTGTCTGGGTTTCTTCGTAACGGATCTCGTTGTTGTCGTCGGGCGTCTTCTGCTGCTCGGGCATGTCTCCTCCATGGATCTTTTGTCGTTGTGAGGAAGTGCAGTGTTGGGGTGCAGCGATTTTCAGCAAGCGCGAAACGGGTGTTGCGAGAGACAAAAAGGTGGGGTGCCGGGCGGCGAGTGCGAGGCTGGTGAATGGCAGACGGCGGCATCGCGGTGCCGCGGCGGTCAATCAAAGGGCAGCGGGCGAGGCGATTCAAGCGGGAACGTCCGGATCCATCAGACGTTCGATCAGCAGGATGCGGTCCTTGACGAAGAGCTTTCGCTTCTTGAGTCGTCGGACGAGCAGGTCGTCAGGAGGTGGCAGCGCAGCAAGCCGGGCAATCGCCTCGTCGAGGTCTCGATGCTCGGCAAGCAGCACATCCAGCCGCGCGCGCAGGCTGGTGACGCTCTCGAAAGTGTCGTTCATGGCACCGCTGGCAGCACACTGTGTTTTCCCCCGGTCGCGTGCGCGCATCTGTGTGAGCGGCATCCCCCGTGCGACCGGCCTCCATCGACTGTGACGGCACTTCAGGAACAATCTCGGGCGCCGTTAGTCAACCTAAGTGCATCCTAGTGGGCGCCGGTGGAAATGACAACCGGCAGCAGTACGGCGTTGAAATGCGGGGGGCCTTCCCCCAGGTAGTGCCAAGGGTTCGGTATTCGGGCCCTTGTGGGACTTTGATCCCGCGCTTCGCGGAAGGAGGCGGTCATGCACGTCATGTTCAACAATCCGTTTCTGTATGTGGTGGCTTACCCGGCCCAAAACGGCATCGAGGTCATCGACAAACGCAAGGGGCGCGGTGTATTCATGACCGATGCGGCAGCCGAGCGCTTCAAACGTGAGTTGGCCGAGGCGATTGAGGATGACGATGAGGACGGCGAGCACATCGCCGAGTTCATCGAGCACTTCGATGCCCTGATGACACATCCGGCGATTCGCCACTGAGCGATCCCGCTTGCTTGGTAGAATCCGCGGCTTGGCAAGTCGCGTATTTCTCCCATGAGCAAGGCATTTACCAAAGAACCTGATCAGGACGACGACGAGGAACTGCCTGCGTCGCTGTCGCTGCCCGCCGGCACGCGCAATTACATGACGCGGCGCGGCTTCCTTGCGCTCAAAGACGAGCTTGATACCTTGCTCAAGGTGACACGGCCCGAAGTGGTTCAGATCGTGTCGTGGGCGGCGAGCAACGGCGATCGTTCCGAGAACGGCGATTACATCTATGGAAAAAAGCGGCTGCGGGAGATTGACCGCCGCATCCGTTTCCTGATCAAGCGTCTGGAAAGCGCCACCGTTGTTGACCCTGCCGAACAGGAAGGGATGGATCAGGTCTTCTTTGGTGCCACCGTGACGGTGTGCGACGTCGAGGACGGCGAGTCGCAGACCTTCCAGATCGTTGGTGTGGACGAGGCCGACGCAAGCAGTGGCCGGGTATCGTGGATCGCGCCGATCGCACGTGCCCTGCTCAAGGCGCGCGAGGGCGATTGCGTGCGTTTTGCCAGCCCCGCGGGTTGGCGCGAAATAGAAGTGCTGGAAATCCGCTACGACTGAGGATTGCGGCGCTTGCGGACGACGGCTGCTCGGCGCGGCAACGTGAAGTAAATCGTCGTACCCTCACAGGGCTTTGATTCGGCGCGCATCTTCCCACCGTGGCGTTCGATGATACGGCGGGCAGAAGCCAGGCCGATGCCAGTACCCGCATAACCCTGTCCGCCATGCAGCTGCTGGAAGGGTTGGAACAGGCGGCCGGCGTAGACCATGTCGAACCCGATGCCATTGTCCGATACCGCGAAACACTGACCGCCGTCTTCCTCGGTCGCACTGACACGGATGACTGCTTCGTCGCGGTCGCGGGTGAACTTCCAAGCGTTGTCGAGCAGGTTCCCGAGCACATTGCGTAGCAGCGGTTCGTCGGCGGCGACCGACATCCCGGGCTGGATCTCGAAGCGCGCGGTACGAGTCGGGGCGCCGCTGCGAAGATCTGCGGCGATGTCTTCGGCGAGCGCGCTGAGGTCGATCGTGCGGATATCCAGCGGCTGGCGTGCGACGTTTGCAAGTTTGAGCAGCTCGTCGATCAGCTCGCCCATGCGCACGCTGGCACGCGCCACACGCTCAAGATAGTCACGGCCGGTGGCATCCAATTGCGGAGCGTAGTCTTCCAGCAGGGCGTGCGAGAAGCCGTTGATGGCACGCAAGGGGGCGCGTAGGTCGTGCGACACCGAGTAGCTGAAGGCGAGCAACTCGCGATTGGAACTCTCAAGTTCCGCGGTACGTTCCTTGACTCGGGCTTCCAGCGACTGCGCCAACCGATGCAGGGTGCGGCGCGCCCGCTCACGGCGGCGCACGTCTTCAAACACCACCCAGGCGAGCACGGCGAGCACGCCACACAGGAGGGTGCAGCCCCACACGATGCGTTCGGTGTTGGCGTAGAATCTGCGCAGGGCGGTTTGTCGCGGGCGACTCACCTGCACAATCAGCGGGTAGTTGTCGAGGCCGCGGGCGGCGATGATCCGTGGCTGGCTATCGATCCACGAGATGCGCTCGACGATTCGTGTGGCATGGGTTGCGGGGCGCACCATGGCCGGGTTGCGCGAGAAGTCGACGCCGATCTGGGCATCGTTGGCCGGATAGCGGAGCAGCAGGGTGCCGTCGCTGCTCAGTACGCTGATTGCATCGTCCTGCGTCAGCCGGATGTCCTGATAGAAGAACTCGAAGTACGAGGTGGATAGCGCCGCGGTCAGAAAGCCAGCAAGGCTGCCATCGCGCTGGTTGATGCGGCGCGTCAGCGGGATCAGCCAGCGGCCGGAATCCGGCGCGCGCAGTGGGGCGCCGATCTGCATCAATGCGTTGGGCGTATTGGCGAGGCGCTGAACGACGGACGAGGGCAGCGGCTCATGCCGCTCCAGCGGGTACTGATACGTCGCCGAGGTGAGGCTGCCGTCGCGCGAATAGGCGGCGACGATAGCAGCTTGCGGCACTCGAAGCAGCCAGTCGCTGGTGAGCTCATACATTGCGCGTTCGCCGAAACGCTCCGGGCCGCCGTTTTCGCCGATCTGCTTGCCCAGGGCGTCGAGCACCGTATCCATCTGCCCGAAGCTGCGTGCGACATGCTCTTCGAGTGCGCGCGCCAAGCTGCTTAGTTCTGCCTCGGCACGGCGCGTTTCCTGATCTCGATCGCGCGTGATCAGCACGGCGGCGCCGCTGACAATCACCGCCGCGAGCAACAAATAGGTCGCGATGATGGAGTAGGCCACGCGCCGCAGGCTGCGTGGGCGACGGGGCAAGGCGAGCTGGGCTTCCGCCAGGCCATCGTCGCGGGCCTGTTGTGCGCTATCTGAGACGCTTGAAATCCGCTTGGTCGGACGCATATCCGCGCATGTTAATCGAGACCTAGGAGAAATCCATGAGTGAGGCACAGACCGCAGCGGCGCCCAGGGGCGAGACCCTTAACTTCCAGGCAGAAGTGAAACAGCTGCTGCACCTGATGATTCATTCGCTGTATTCCAACCGCGAGATTTTCCTGCGCGAGCTGATTTCCAATGCGTCGGACGCCTGCGACAAGCTGCGCTTCGAGGCCTTGGATCACCCGCACCTGCTTGAGGGTGCCGGCGAGCTGGCGATTGGTGTGGGCTTCGACAAGGCGGCACGGACGCTGACGATTTCCGACAACGGTATCGGCATGAGCCGCGAAGAGGTGATCGCCCACCTCGGCACGATCGCCAAGTCCGGCACCAAGGAGTTCTTCTCGCGCCTGACCGGCGATCAGAAGAAGGATGCGCACCTGATCGGCCAGTTCGGTGTCGGCTTCTACTCGGCCTTCATTGTGGCGGACAAAGTGACGGTGCTGACCCGCCGCGCCGGCCTGCCGGCCAATGAGGCGGTGAAGTGGGAATGCTCGATGACCGGCGATACTGCCGGCGCCTACACCATCGAGCCGATCGATCGCGAAGTTCGCGGCACCGAGATCATCCTGCACCTGCGCGAGGACCAGGACGACCTGCTGTCGGGCTGGCGCCTGCGTTCGATCATCCGCAAGTACTCGGACCACATCGCGCAGCCGATCCGCATGCGCAAGGAAGAGTGGGATCAGGAAAAGGGCGAGCAGGTCCTGCGCGATGAGGAAGAAACGGTGAACCAGGCTTCGGCGCTCTGGGCCCGTTCGAAGTCCGACATCACCGAGGAGCAGTACAAGGAGTTCTTCAAGCACGTTGCGCACGACCACGAAGAACCGCTGGCCTGGTCGCATGCCAAGGTCGAGGGCCGTCACGAATACACGCAGTTGCTGTACGTGCCGAGCCATGCGCCGTTCGACATGTGGGACCGCAACGTCAAGCACGGTTTGAAGCTCTACGTGCGCCGCGTCTTCATCATGGACGACGCTGAGAAGCTGCTGCCGTTTTACCTGCGCTTCGTGCGCGGCGTGGTCGATTCGAACGACCTGCCGCTGAACGTGTCGCGCGAGATCCTGCAGGAAAGCAAAGACATCGACACGATCCGCGCCGGCTGTGCGAAGAAGGTGCTGTCGCTGCTCGAAGATCTGGCCGAGAACGACAAGGAGAAGTACGCCAAGTTCTGGGGCGAGTTCGGCAAGGTGCTGAAGGAAGGCGTGGGCGAGGACTTCGCCAACAAGGAGCGCATTGCCAAGCTGCTGCGCTTTGCCACGACCCAGGCCGATACGCCGGAGCAGACGGTGTCGCTTGCGGACTATGTTGCCCGCATGAAGGAAGGGCAGGACAAGATCTACTACGTCACCGCCGACACCTTCACCGCGGCCAAGAACAGCCCGCACCTGGAGATCTTCCGCAAGAAGGGTGTCGAAGTGCTGCTGCTGGCCGAGCGCGTGGATGAGTGGCTGGTGAGCCACCTGCACGAGTTTGAAGGCAAGCAGGTGGTGTCCGTCGCGCGCGGCGATCTGGACCTCGGCACGCTGGAAGACGAGGAAGAGAAAAAGGCCGCCGAAGCGGAAGCCGGCGACTTCAAGGAAGTGCTGGAAAAGCTTACGACCGCGCTGGGTGAGCGCGTCAAGGAAGTGCGCATCACGCACCGCCTGACCGACAGCCCCGCCTGCGTGGTGGCGGACGAGAACGAGATGGGCACCAACCTGGCTCGCCTGCTCAAGGCGGCGGGCCAGGATGTGCCGAGCTCCAAGCCGATTCTTGAGGTGAACCCGAAGCACCAGGTGCTGCTGAAGCTCAAGGCCGGCACCGACCGCTTCGACGACTGGGCGAGCGTGCTGCTGGATCAGGCACTGCTGGCGGAAGGCGGCGCGCTGGAAGACCCGGCTGGTTTTGTCAAACGCATCAATCAGCTGATGCTGGGTTGAGCGGCGGCTCGGCCGAAATGAAAACGCCCCGGCACAGTGATGTGCCGGGGCGTTTTGCTTTGCGCGTGGGCTTACAGCGAGTAGCCCAGCACACGCGCGATGCCAGGTTCCTTGCTCGGCCGCATGATCGAATCGCGCAGCAGACGCGACATCGGCAGCTTGATCGTATCGGTGTTGAACCAGCGCTCGTAGATGCCGTTGATTTCGCCACTCGCGTAGATCTGCTTGAGCGCCTTGTCGACTTCGGCCTGCAGGCGTTCGTCGCCCTTGCGCATCATGATCGCGTAGGGCTCGACGGACAGATAGTCGCCAACCAGCGTGTAGCGCGATGCATCCGGGCGGGTGCTCAGCAGGCCGCTCAGCAGCACGTCATCCTGCGGGAAGGCGGCGACAGTGCCCGATTCCAGCGCCTTGATCGCGTCCATGTTGTTCGGGAACTGCATCAGCTTCATCGTGCTGATTTCTGAATCACGCAGTTGGGTGAAGAGCTTTTCCGAGGTGGTGCCCTTCGACAGTGCGACCGGCTTGCCAGCCAGCGAGGCGTGGCCCGCGACGCCGGAGTTCGTGCGGGTCAGCAGTTTCATGCCGGCGACGAAGATCGTGTAGCTGAACTCGACCTTTTCCTGACGCGCCTTGGTGTTGGTGGTGGAGCCGCACTCCAGATCGATCGATCCGTCGATGAGCTTCGGAATGCGCTCGGCACCGCTGACGGTGACGTACTGCACCTTCAGGTCGGGCAGCTTGAGATCCTTCTTGATCTGATCGACGGCCTTGAGGCACAGATCGACCGAGTAACCGACCGGCTGTTTCTGTTCATTGAGGAAGGAGAACGGGCGCGCCGCTTCGCGATTGCCGATCGTGATCGTGCGGGTCTGGCGGATTTTTTCGAGGGTGTCGACGTTGGTCGACTGAGCATGCAACGCGGGGGTGAAGGCGCAGAGCGCCACGCCCAATGCCGCGCCCTGAATCAGCTTTTGCATGGGTAGAAGCCTTGGCGAAAGCGGACTTGTGGTCCACAAAAAGGAAATCGCGCGATGGCCTATCCATCGCGCGACATGACCTCAGCATTATACGGAAGCCTGCCAGCGCAGCCTTCCGTAGTTCTACGTAGAGAAGTGGCGAACGGCCGCAGGTAATGGGCTGTTCAGTTGCTGGCTTTTGTCGCCTCGGCAGGTGCCGCCGGCGGCGCGTGCCATTCGGATTTCGGCGAAAGAACCGGCTGTGCCGGTTGTTCAAAGAAGTGCGGCGACATGATCTGCACGCCGTATTCGTTGAAGCAGTCCTGGATCGATGCGTGTAGCGCCGAGAGTACCGGCACGCGCTGCTGTGCCTCGTGGATCTGGCAGAACAGTTCGTATTCGACGTAGAAGTCGTTCAGTGCGCGTTGATAGACCGTCGGATCCGGTGACGTGCGGATCTCGGGAACGCGCCGGGCCGCCTCGATGAGCAGCGCATGGATCTGGCGCCAGGGAGCGTCGTAGCCGATGGTGACCTTGGTCGACAGCATCGTGCCCTGGTCCGCGCGGCGCGAATAGTTGTAGATCGCGCTGCCGAGCAGAACGGCGTTCGGGATCGTGATTTCCTCGTTGCGGATATTGACGATCTTGACCGACAGGGTACTGAGCTCGCGCACCACGCCCTCGATCTCGCCGATCTTTACGTAGTCGCCCAAGCGCAGCGCGCGCGCATAGGTCAGCACCAGACCGCCCATCAACTGACTCATGACGCCCGCTGAGCCCAGCGTGAAGAGGAAGCCGAGCAGTACGCTGACTCCCTTGAATACGTCGGTACTCGATCCAGGGATGTACGGATAGGCGAGGGCGAAGGCGAAGGCCCAGACGCCACCGACGACGATCCGTCGCGTGGCGGATGCAGTTTCCGGGTGAACGCCCGGCAGGGTGAGATGTTCAGACTGGGCTGCATCGAAAACGCTGCGGAGCATGCCAGCGATGGCTTGGGCAATGACAATGATGATCGCAACCGCCACTAGGCCGGGCAAGGCGGCCAGACATGCATCTCCGAAGTGGCCGGCGTAGCGGAACAGGTAGTCGATCAGATGATCACCAAGCGGCTCAGTGATCGGGAACTGTTTGAGGACAAACGTCAGCCAGACGTCGACCAGGAAAAGCGCAAGCAGAATCAACACGATTTGGGCCACACGCAGCACCAACCCATAGGTATAGCGCGCCCAACCAACGCCGGCAGTGACGGCCAGCTTGCGCTCGATGCGCCGTTGCACCCCATCGGTAACGCGACGACCGGCGCGCAGCAAGGTCCATAGCAGCCCCCCTGCGATTGCCGTTGCCAGGAGCGAGAGCAAGACACCACGCGCGATGCCCTTCAGGTCGCCTTGTTCGCGATAGGCGTCGAGTACGCGCTGGGTTTGTTGCGCCGCGTTGCCTGCCTCGACTTCCAGCGGGAGGCTTGCGTCCGCTTCAAGGTCAGCCGGCAGCAGCGCAAACAGGATCTGGTCGCCCGCCCGGATTGCAATGCCTGACTTGCCGTCAAGGCTGTAGCTGACCGTGTTCGTTTTGAGCGGCTTACTCGACTCGCCGGCCAGCGCTATCCGCCGTGCGGCACGCTCAGCACGAGCGCGCGGCGTTGCGCCACCGAACTCGGCACGGAAGGTGGCGATGTGCCGATTGGCAACAATGAGTTCTGCTTCCTCCGGTTGCGAGGGCTTGTCCGCGGCGAGCGCGAGGGCCGGGGCCGACAGCAGGATGAACAGGGTGACAAGGCAGTGCAGCAGGCGAACGAACGAACGCATGGATCACGGCTCCACCGGAAGGTGAGCCGATGATAGCGCCATGTTGAGCCTGAGGGATCAGCCGAAACGAAGCTTCATTGACAGGATGAAGAGCGCGAGCAGCAGCGTGATGATGTTTGCGATCACAACTGGCCAGGCGCTGATCAGCAGGCCATAGATCAACCACATCGCGATGCCGCAGACGAAGACGCTGTACATGCCCAGCGATACGCCGTGTGCGGAGCGGGTTTTCCAGGTCAGCCAAGCCTGCGGAACGAAGGCTACGGTAGTGAGGGTGGCGGCGAGATAGCCCAGCACATCTACGAAAATCGGGTTCATTGTGCGAATCAAGTCTTGCGTGAGAGCTGGCGCATCGCGCGCTCAAGGCCGTCGATGGTCAGCGGGAACATGCGGTCGGTCATGATCTGCCGGATCAGCGTGATCGATTGGCGATAGGGCCAGGTTGGCTCGGGCTGCGGGTTGATCCAGCAGGCGCTCGGGTAGGCATCAAGCAGCCGTCGCAACCATTCTGCACCGGGTTCTTCGTTGAAGTGTTCGACCGAGCCGCCGGGCACCATGATCTCGTATGGGCTCATCGTTGCGTCGCCGACGAAGACGAGTTTGTAGTCCGGGCCGTAGGTGTGCAGCACGTCCTGCAGCGGGCGCTTGGTCGCGAAGCGCCGCTGATTGTCGCGCCACACCGACTCGTACACACAGTTATGGAAATAGAAGTACTCGAGGTGCTTGAACTCGCCGCGTACTGCGGAGAAAAGCTCTTCGCAGACCTTGATATGGTCGTCCATGGAGCCACCGACGTCGAAGAACATCAGCACCTTCACGGCGTTGTGACGCTCCGGCCGCATTTTCAGATCGAGCCAGCCTGCATTGCGTGCGGTGGCCGCGATCGTGCCGTCGAGATCGAGTTCTTCCTGTGCGCCTTCCCGCGCAAAGCGACGCAGGCGACGCAGCGCAACCTTGATGTTGCGCGTGCCGAGCTCAACCGAATCGTCGAGGTTGCGATACTGGCGTTGGTCCCAAACCTTCACTGCCGTCCGGTTGCCTGCGGATTCCGGGCCGACGCGAATCCCCTCCGGGTGGTAGCCGTGCGCGCCGAAGGGCGAGCTGCCGCCGGTGCCGATCCACTTGTTGCCGCCAGCGTGGTGCTCCTTTTGCTCCTGCAGGCGCTGCTTGAATTCCTCCATCAGCTTGTCCCAGCCGAGCTTCTCCAGTCGCGCCTTCTCCTCGGGGCTCAGCATGCGTTGCACTGCGCGCCGCAGCCAGTCTTCGGGGATATCGGCTTCAAGCCCCGGGATCTCGGTGATCCCCTTGAAGAAGCTGCCGAAGGCGCGGTCGAACTTGTCGTAGTGACTCTCGTCCTTGACCAGCGTAGCGCGCGCGAGGATGTAGAAGTCGTCAATGCTCGGCCCGATCACGCCCGCCTGCAGCGCTTCGAGCAGGGTCAGGAACTCCTTGGTGGAGACCGGGATCTGGCTTGCCTTCAGGTGGAGGAAGAAGTCCGTCAGCATGGGTGCAGCGTGGTGTCCGCCTCAGCGATTGTGTTTGGCCATCGCGACAAGGCGTTCGAACAGCGCGATGTCTTGCTCGTTCTTCAGCAGCGCGCCGGCCAGCGGTGGCACCACCGGTTTGTTGCCGGCGGCGCGCAGGCTCTCAGCCGGGATCTCCTCGGCGGCCAGGAGGCGCAGCCAGTCGAGCAACTCGGACGTGGTCGGCTTCTTCTTCAACCCCGGTACCTCGCGCAACTCGAAGAACACTTCGAGGGCAGCGCGCAGCAGTTTTTCGTGGATATCGGGGAAGTGCACACCGATGATCTTTTCCATCGTTTCCTTGTCCGGAAACTTGATGTAGTGGAAGAAGCAGCGGCGCAAGAACGCGTCCGGCAGTTCCTTTTCGTTATTGGAGGTAATGAACAGGATTGGCCGGTGGCGCGCGCGTATCGTCTGCTGGGTCTCGTAAACATGGAACTCCATGCGGTCGAGTTCGCGCAGCAGATCGTTCGGGAATTCGATGTCGGCCTTGTCGATCTCGTCGATCAGCACCACCGACGGCGCGTCATGCGTAAAGGCTTTCCACAGCACGCCCTGGACGATGTAGTTGCCAATGTCCTTGACGCGGTCGTCGCCGAGTTGCGAGTCGCGCAGGCGCGAGACTGCGTCGTACTCATACAGCCCCTGCTGGGCCTTGGTTGTGGACTTGATATGCCATTGGTAGAGCGGCAGGCCCAGCGCGCCGGCGACTTCTTCCGCGAGCATCGTCTTGCCGGTGCCCGGCTCACCTTTGATCAGCAGCGGGCGCTGGAGCTGAATCGCCGCGTTGACTGCCAGCATCAGGTCTGCGGTGGCGACGTACTGATCGGATCCCTGGAATCGAAGGCTCATGATTTGGCTAAGGCGTAAGACAGAGTCGGCATCATGCGGTGCAACGTCTGCCTGCGCAACAAACATGCGCATTGACCCTGCTCAAGGCAGGGTCTCCAAAAGGTGCTTTGACGCCCGAAAACACCGCGACATAGAATCAGTTCGCTTCAACGCCTCCCAATCCACACCATCAGAGGGGACTCATGAAAAGAATGAAGGGGCTGTTGGTCATTGCGTTGCTGTTCGCCAGCGGCGCAGCCCTCGCGGTACAGGGCAATCCCGAAGCCGGTCGCAAGAAGGTTGCGATGTGCCTCGGTTGTCACGGTATTCCCGACTACAAAACCACTTTTCCGAGCGTCTATCACGTCCCCAAGCTGGGTGGGCAGCATCCGGAATACATCCTTCGCGCGCTGCAGGAGTACAAGAACGGCGAGCGCAGCCACCCGACCATGATTGGGCAGGTCGCACCGCTGTCGGAGCAGGACATGGCGGACATAGCAGCTCATTTCGGAGCGCAGAAATGACGAGGCCCTGCATGAAATACCTGGTGCCGAGCTTGTTTGCGCTGTTGCTGACGCCGCTGGCCCACGCGGGCGACGCGGTGAAAGGCAAGGAGAAGTCCACCGTCTGCGCGGCCTGCCACGGCGCGGACGGCAATTCCGCGTCGCCGGATTTTCCCAAACTCGCCGGGCAGCATGAGGACTACATCGTGCGCGCGCTGACCGACTACAAGGCCGGCAAACGCAAGAACCCGATCATGATGGGGATGGCGGCGCCGCTCTCGAAAGAGGATGTCGCCGATCTGGCGGCCTACTTCTCTGCCCAGAAGGGGCTGGTCATCGTCAAGCGCTGATCGCGTTTACGCAAAAAAAGCCCGGTCGGCGAACGCCTTCCGGGCTTTTCCATTGGGCGTACGCCACCGTCAGGCGAGGCGTGAACGCCGCCAGACCGCCTCGACATAGGCCACCGCATCGGGCGCCGCGCCGCTGCGCTGGGCTTGCCAGATGGTTTCGCCGAGGCACTCCAGTACGTCGTGCAGTGCGGCGTGTCGATCACCGCGTACTGCCAGGCAGGCGTCGTAGGCGGCACGCAGGCCGGGTGGCTGGTCGATCGAAAGTTGTTCGTGAATCGCGAGGTGGAGGGACAGATGCAGGAAAGGATTGATCTGCCCGTCTTCGGGCGAGAAGTCCTTCTCCGCGCTTTCCGGATCGTCCAGCAGGCCGTGGTACTCGGGGTGCTGCTCGATCAGTTCGGCGGCCACCTGTTCCAGCGGTACCAGGGGCGTGTGCTGGCGGAACTTCTGCCATGCGTCGATGAAGAAACGACGGGCCTGATCGCGTGATGGATTGAACACGGTGCTTGTTCTCTGAAATGTTTGGGGCGACGAGCCTGCGTGGGCTCAGTCCATCTTGTCGCGATATTCACACAGCTCGCGAACGATGCACTGGCCGCACAAGGGCTTGCGCGCGGTGCATACGTAGCGCCCGTGCAGGATCAGCCAATGGTGGGCGTCCAGCAGGAATTCCTTTGGCACGCGCCGAAGCAGCGCTTTCTCGACTTCTACGACATCCTTACCGGGGGCGAGACCCATACGGTTGGCAACGCGGAAGATGTGCGTGTCGACCGCCATGGTTGGCTGGCGGAACAAGGTATTGAGTACGACGTTGGCGGTTTTCCGGCCGACGCCGGGTAGCGCCTCAAGCGCTTCCCGCTTGTCAGGCACCTCGCCAGCGTGACGTTCCAGCAGCATGCGCGACAGCATCGCGACGTTCTTCGCTTTGTTGCGATAGAGGCCGATCGTCTTGATGTATTCCGCGATACCGGCTTCGCCGAGCGTGGCCATCGCGGCTGCGTCCGGCGCTACAGGAAACAGACGGCGTGTGGCGAGGTTGACGCCCTTGTCGGTGGATTGCGCCGACAGCACGACCGCCACCAGCAACTGGAAACCGTTTCCGTACTCCAGCTCGGTCGTCGGCGTCGGGTTGGCGGCTCGCCATCGCTGGAAAGCCTTCGCCACCGCGGAACGCGGCATCAGCTTCGCCATCGATCAGGCCGAGGCTGGCTGCTCAGCTGCCGGGCGCGCTTGCGCCGCACGCTTGGCGGCTCGCGCGTCCAGCCAGCTTTTGCCTGCAATCAGGCAGGCAAGCGAGATGAATGCGCCGGGCGGCAGGATTGCCACGAGGAATCCAGGGTAAGCCTCGGGCAGCACCCGTAGCGGCTGGGCCGACGGGATGATCATGTCGATGCCGTTCAAAAGGTGCCCGGTGCCGATCAGTTCGCGCATGCCGCCCAGCAGTGCCAGCAGCCATACCAGGCCGGCACCCATCGCGAAGCCGTCGACCGCCGACGACAGCGGGCCGTTCTTGGCCGCAAAGGCCTCGACGCGCGCAAGCACGATGCAGTTCGTCACGATCAGCGGCACGAAGATACCGAGCACGAGGTAGAGGCTGTGCAGATAGGCGTTGAAAGCCAGGTCGAGCACCGTGACCAGCGCCGCGATGATCAGGATGAATACGGGGATGCGGATCTCGTAAGGGATCAGCGTCCGCAGCGCCGCCACAACCGCGCCGGAGATCGCCATTACCACCGCGGTTGCCAGGCCAAGGCTGATGCCGTTGATGAGGTTGGTCGACACCGCGAGGATCGGGCATAGACCGAGCAGTTGGACGAGGCCGGTGTTGCTCTTCCAGATGCCGGCGTGGGCAATTTCGCGCAGATGCTTGAGATTCATGAGCGTGGCCTCACTGGAACAGTGCGTCGCGATGAGCGGCAGCGTAGGCTGCAACGCGCCAGACCGCCCGTGTCACGGCGCGGGCGCTGATGGTGGCGCCGGTGTTGTAGTCAAAGGCGCCGCCATCTTTCTTCACGGTCCAGGCGCCGGGCGGAAGATCGCTTGCCGGTTTCTCGAACTGACTGATCCACGGGCGCGCTTTGTTCTTGTCCTTGCGCGGGTCGACATAGTCGCCCAGGCCCGGTGTTTCGCGGTGTTGCGTCACTCTTGCGCCGAGGACCTGGCCATCTGCAGCAACTGCGACGATTAGCTCGATACGACCGGCGTAGCCATCCGGCGCGGCCGCCTCCATGACCAGCGCCGCCGGTTGCCCCGCGCGTCGCGCACGCCAGACCTGCCCACCCTGATCGAGCCCGAGTTCGGGGGTCGCCGGCAGCTTCGCTACGTCGTCGAGCAATGCATTGTCGTAGCTGCCGCGCGGCAGAATCTGGTCGATCAGTAACAGCTTTTCCGCCTTCGCACTCTGCTGGATCGGGTCGCGCGTGAGCAGGTAGCCACCGGCCATGAATGCGGTGAAAACCACAGTGAAAACGAGCATCGCGAGCGCGGTGCGAATGGATAGGCCGCCGGCCGTTGGTTCAGTCATGGCGTCGGTTCAGTTTCTCGTCTTGTGGCCGAACACAGGCGGCTGGGTCTTCATGTCGATCAGCGGAACGCACAGATTCATCAGCAGCGTCGCGAAGGCCACACCGTCGGGGAAGGCGCCGAAATGCCGGATGATCCAGGTGATCAGCGCCGCACCGGCTGCGTAGATCAGCTTGCCGCGCGGCGTCGTGGCGCCCGAGACCGGATCGGTCAGGATGAAGAAGGCGCCCAGCATCGCCGCGCCTGAGAACAGCGAGAACACCGCGCCTGGGTAGCTCTGAGGTGCGGCGACCGAAGCGATTGTCGCAAGGATCGCAAGGGTGCCGAGATAGGCGGCCGGGATATGCCAGGTAATGATTCGTCGTGCCAAGAGATAGAGCCCGCCGATCAGAAACGCGAGCGCGGTCCACTCCCAGCCGTGGCCGGCGAAATGCCCGAATCCTTCGCCTTGAAGCAGCGCCTGCACGCTGCTGCCTTCGGCGCGCAGGCCGGTACGCAGCGCATCGAGCGGGGTGGCGGCCGTAATCGCGTCCACGCTGCGGGCACCACCGAAAATCAGCTCGAGCTGGGCGGCGCTGTCGAGGCGACCGGCCCCTGGCCACTGCGACATCAGTGCGGGGAATGCGACGATCATCACCGCGTAGGCCACCATGGCCGGGTTGAACGGGTTCTGGCCCAGGCCGCCGTAAAGGTGCTTGGCTACGACGATCGCAAACGCCGTGGCGGCAACCACCAGCCACCATGGCCCGATCGACGGGAAAGCCAGCGCAATCAGCCATGCCGTGACCACGGCCGACAGATCTGTCAGCGAACGACCAATCGGGCGACCACGCAGCTTGAGGAACCCCGCCTCAAAAGCGATGGCTGCTGCTGTGGCGAGCGTGATCTGAACCAGAATGCCGACGCCGAAGAACCACGCATAGACCGCGATGGCAGGGACGAGCGCGAGCAGCACTTCGGCCATCACGCGTGTGACGCTGGTGGGCTTGCGCAGGTAGGGGGAATTGAGTGACATCGTTGTGGTCGGCCTTCAGCGAACGCTTTGTTCAGTGGGGGCGGCGTCACCCTCCGCGGGCGAGACTGCGGCACGGCGCACATCGGCTTCGGCCACCTGCGCCTGTTGATCAGGTGTCAACGCATCGGTGTTCTGTGGTGCGACCGCTTCGCGCTGTGCCTTGGCGCGCGCCATCGCCGCAGCGATCAGCGCCTTCTTGGCATCTTCAGCGCCCTCGGACGCTGGCGTCGGTGTGCTGGCAGTCGCGGTATCCGTAGCCGTAGTGCTCAGCGCCGCGCGGCCAGCGGCCGTCTTGGCGGCGAGTTTTTCCGCTTTCTCGCGCTTTTCGCGCTCGATCCGCTCATTACGGAACTCGAACCGGTCGCGCGCTACGTCCGCAGCGTTCTTCTGCCGTTCGCGCGCCCAGATTTCGCTCTTGGAGAAGCGGTAGTAGTCGACCAGCGGGATATGCGAGGGGCAGACGTAGGCACAGCAACCGCATTCGATGCAGTCGAACAGGTGGTACTCCTGCGCCTTGCCGAAGTTCTTCGCACGCGAATGCCAGTAAAGCTCGAACGGTTGCAGGTCGGCGGGGCAGGCGCGCGCGCATTCGCCGCAGCGGATACAGGCCATCTCGGGGGCCGGCGCCGGGAACAACTCGGGGCTGCCGACGAGAATGCAGTTGGTTGCCTTGACGACCGGCACGTCGTAGGCCGGCATGCGAAAGCCCATCATCGGGCCGCCCATGATGAAACGGTCGGTGCCAGGCTTGAGGCCCACGAGTGCGGCGACGTGGTCCATTGGCGTGCCGAACAGCACCTCATAGTTACCGGGCCGTTCGACGTTGCCGGCAACGGTCACGATACGCGACACCAGCGGGCGCCCGCGGTCGACCACATCGGCGATCGCGTAGGCGGTGCCGGTGTTGAAACACTGCACGCCGTAATCGGTTGAGCGATGGCCGTGCGGTACTTCGATGCCGGTCAGGACGCGGATCAACTGTTTCGCGCCGCCGGCAGGGTAGCGGGTTGGAATCGCGACGACTTCCATCGTGTCGGCGCCGAGCGCGGACACGGCCTGCTGCATGGCGGAAACAGCTTCAGGTTTGTTGTCCTCAATGCCGATCAGCACCCGGCGCGCCTGCAGGAGTTGCTGCATGATTTCGGCGCCGCGCACGATCTGATCGGCGCGCTCGCGCATCAGCAGGTCATCGCACGTGATGAAGGGTTCGCACTCTGCGCCGTTGATCACCAGCGTGTCGGTACCGCCTTTGGCCGGCTTGAGCTTCAGGTGGCTCGGGAACACGGCGCCACCAAGGCCGACGACGCCCGCGTCGCGCAAGGTGTCGCGAATCTCGTCAGCGCCCATCGCGCGTAGCGGGACCGGTTCGCAATCGATCCAGCGCTCTTCACCGTCCGGTTCGATCACTACGCTGAGGGTGCTGAGGCCCGAGGTGTGCGCCATGACCCGTGGCTCAACGGCCACGACGTGGCCGGAGGTGGGGGCGTGCACCGCACTGGATACGTTGCCGTCTGCCGCACCGATGCGCTGGCCCTTCAGTACCTTGTCGCCGGCAGCGACGAGCGGATGCGGCGTGCCGCCGACATGCTGATGCAGCGGAACAACCAATTGCGCTGGCAGCGGCACGGATTTGATCGGGTCGCGGGTCGAATCGGCCTTGTGGGTGGCAGGCTTCACGCCGCCATTGAATTTGAAGAGTTTGCGCAACATCACGCGGCCGTCCTGATCGGAATCACGGGGTAGTGCCACTTCCAAGTGTCGACCGTTTCACCGACCGGCTCCATCGTGATGCAATCGACCGGGCAGGGCGCAAGGCAGAGCTCGCAGCCGGTGCAGAGCGGGTCGATCACCGTATGCATTTGCTTTGCGGCACCGGCGATCGCATCGACCGGGCAGGCCTGGATGCAGAGCGTGCAGCCGATGCAGGTGTTCTCGTCGATCACCGCAACGGACTTCGGTTTCTCGACACCGTTCTCGGCGTTGAGTGGCTTGAACTCGCGTCCCAGCAGGTCGGCAAGCTTGCGGATGCCCTCTTCGCCGCCGGGCGGGCACTGGTTAATGTCGGCCTCACCGCCGGCAATCGCTGTGGCGTAGGGCTTGCAGCCGGGAAAGCCACATTGACCGCATTGCGTTTGCGGCAGGATCGCGTCGATCTTGTCGACCAGCGGATCGCCCTCGACGCGGAATTTCACCGCGGCAAAACCCAGCGCCGCGCCGATGACGATGGCCAGGCCGGCCATCACGAGAATTGCACTCAGCATCGTGGTGTTGGTTTCACTTGAAGCGGTCGAGGCTCGCGAAGCCCATGAAGGCAAGGCTCATCAGCCCCGCCGTGATCAGCGCGATCGGCGTGCCGCGGAAGTGCAGGGGCACATCGGCGCCGTCGATCCGTTCGCGGATCGCGGCGAACAGGATCAGCGCGAGCGAGAAGCCGGCGGCGCTGCCAAACCCGAACAGCAGCGCTTCCATGAAGTTGTGCTTGAGCGCTACCGACAGCAGCGGGATGCCGAGCACCGCGCAGTTGGTCGTGATCAGTGGCAGGTAGATGCCAAGAACCTGATGCAGCACTGGGCTGGTTTTCTGAATCACCAGTTCCGTGAGCTGCACGATGGCCGCGATGACGACGATGAATGCGAGCGTGCGCAGATAGCCCAGATCGAAGGGCGTGAGCAGCCAGTGATCGATCAGATAGCTCGATCCGCAGCCCAGCGTGAGCACAAAGGTCGTCGCCATGCCCATGCCTAATGCGGTGTCGAGTTTTTTCGAGACCCCCATGAATGGGCACAGGCCGAGGATCCGGACAAATACGACGTTGTTGACCAGAACCGCGCCAAGCAGCAGGAAGATGTAGTGCGCCATGGGCTAGATGGGGTGGGGTGTAACCGCGGAATTATCGCTGCAACGCAATGCGATCCTCAAGCTGCGGGTGGAAACTGACGCGCGTTGACCGCGCGTCAGACGGGCCGCAGTACCCGTGCCGGTGTTAGCGGGCGAATTCGCCGGTCGCGCGAATGGCCTCGGCAACCATGCCGGGGCCTTTGTATATGAGGCCGGTGTAGATCTGAACCAGCTCGGCCCCGGCCTGGAGTTTTTCGAGCGCATCGGCACCGGAGAAAACGCCGCCGACTGCGATGATCGGCAGCTCGCCGGCGAGCTGCCGCGCCAGCTGGGCGACCACCTCGGTCGAACGTTGGTGCAGCGGTGCGCCGGAGAGGCCGCCGGTTTCCTGAGCGTATGGCAAACCGGCCACGGCATCGCGCGACAGCGTGGTGTTGGTGGCGATGACTGCGTCGATGCGGTGGCGGCGCAGCGCATCGGCCATTTCACCGAGCTGCTCGCTTTCAACGTCCGGCGCAATCTTCAGCGCCAGCGGTACATAGCGGCCGTGTTCGTCGGCAAGTCGAGCCTGGCGCGCCTTCAGCGCCGCGAGCAGGGCATCCAGCTCCGAGGCGCCCTGCAGCTGGCGCAGGTTCTTCGTGTTGGGCGACGAGATGTTGACCGTCACGTAGCTGGCGTTCGGATACACCTTGTCGAGGCAGGCCAGGTAGTCATCGGCGGCTTTCTCGATCGGCGTATCGAAGTTCTTGCCGATGTTGATGCCGATGATGCCCTTGAACTTGGCGGCACGTACGTTGGCCACCAGGTTGTCGACGCCGGCGTTGTTGAAGCCCATGCGGTTGATGATCGCTTCGGCGCGCGGCAGCCGGAACAGGCGAGGTTTGGGGTTGCCCGGTTGCGGGCGCGGCGTGACGGTGCCGATCTCCACATGGCCGAAGCCGAAGTTGGCAAACGCATCGATTGCTTCGCCGTTCTTGTCGAGACCTGCCGCAAGACCAATCCGGTTAGGGAAGCTGAGACCCATGACTTCAACCGGATTTCCGCGCGCACTGCAGACTGACGGGATGAATCCGCCGAAGTGGTGCAGGCTCCAGATCGTCAGATCATGGGCGGTTTCGGGGTCGAGCAGAAAAAAGAAGGGGCGGGCAAGTGAGTACATGCCGTGAATTTTACCGCGAGAGTGTGTGGATGTCCGGTAGCGAAATTGCGGTGCATCGGGCAGCGCGGGCGGGACTTCTGATCTTGGTCTGCAAAACTGCGACGGGAAGCCGTTAGACTTTGCTGCAGGGTCGCGCTTCACACGCGCACCGCTCATCAAGCAAAGGAGATGACATGTCGATTCGGGTGATACGGGTGCTGCTGGCGGGCTGTTGCCTTGTTTGCGGCCTGCTGGCGCAAGGCGCTGCGTGGGCTGCATTGCCTTCCGGCGAGCGCTGGCTGGCGCATGTGAAGCAGGATCTGCTGCCGTTCTGGTCCGGTGCTGCCGCGATGGGCAAGCCAGTCGGCAATTTTCCGACCTTTCGTTGTAACGACGGCAGTGCATTTGATGCCGAGGCACCATGCCCTGAACTGAAGGATGCGCCGGCGTGGATTCGCCCTGAGCTCGGGCGTACTTACGTGCGTATGCAGGCCCGCCAGACCTATGCCTACGGCGTCGCATATCACCTGACCGGCGACACGCGCTGGCTGGACCTGGCGAGAGCCGGTGCGCGTCGCACCGTCGCGCTGCTCGAGCCGGAGTCGGGATCGCCGACGTGGTTCGAGGCGGGCCGTGGCGGCCCCGAGCCTGCAGCACGTACTGCACAGGATCAGTCCTATGCGGTCGTGGGGGTCGCGATGCTGTACTACCTGACGCGCGACCCGGCGCTGGAAAAAGCGCTGATCGCACACCAGCGCTATATCTTCAGCCACTACTGGGATGCCGATTGGGGCATGTTGCGCTGGGTGCCGAAGGAGGGGCCGACCGACGAAGCCGCGAAGCAGGAACTGGTCGCGCAACTCGATCAGCTCAACGCCTACATGCTGCTCGTCGTGCCCTATCTACCGGCCGACGCGCGGGCGGCGTGGCATGAGGATATCCGCCGTGTCGCCGCAACGCTGATCGGCAAATTCCATGATCCGGCGCGCGGCATTTTCTACGGCACGCTCGAACGCGGTGCCGATAGCCGACGTGACGGTGCCCGGCACAACGACTTCGGCCACACCATCAAGGCTTACTGGATGCTGATGCTGGCGGGGCGCGAACTGGGTGACACAGAGCTGGAGCGCTTCGGCCGTGATGGTGGAGCGAAGATCATCGAACGCGCCTGGGATGCCGAGAGTGGTGCATGGGGTTCGGCGTGGCACGGTCAGGAGATCGACACCTCGAAAAGTTGGTGGATCTATGCGGAACTGGATCAGATGACGAGCTTCCTTGCGCTGGAGCGGCCTGGGCTGGCGTCGCGCCTGGAGTCGAGCTGGGGCTTCTGGCTGACCAAGATGACCGCGCCGAACGGCGGAGAGATCTACGGCTGGGTCGATCCGAGCGGTGCTGCGCCCGCCAAGAGCTTGCGCATCCACCAGTGGAAGAACGGCTACCACTCCTTCGAACACGCGCTGGTGAGTTACCTGACGGCGCAGGCGCTGGCAGGCAAGCGCGCGACACTACATTTTGCGCTGGGCGGTGATACGACGAACCTGCGCCCCTACCTGATGCCGGGCAAGCCGGTGTTAGTGAAGTCGCGTGGGGGGCTGCAAACGGTGGAGTTCGAGATTCCGGTACAGAAGCCGGCGCACTGAGGCGAGGCTGTAAGGCAGGGGGGCGTCTTCGGGCGCTTCCCTCATTGCACGAACGGGGCACGCATGGGTTCTACATGCGTCGTCACCTTGGCGCCGGGGATCGTGGCACCAATGGCGTCTTCCACGTTGTCGGCGAGCTGGTGTGCGCGCTCGACAGTCCAATCCGGTGGCACCAGCAGGTCCAGGTGCAGGAAGCGGTCGCGCCCGGCACGCCGTGTCCGCAGGTTCTGCCAGTGCACGCCGAGTTCGAGAAAGCGGTTGAGCACGCTTACAACGGCCTCCTGCTCCTGTGGCTCCATGGCCTCGTCCATCAGACCGCCGACGGCGCCGCGCATCAGATGCGCGCCTTCCTTGAGGATGTGCGCGGCGACCAGCAGGGCGATTACCGGATCGAGCCAAAGCCAGCCCGTCAGCGGTACCAGCACGATGCCGATCAGCACGCCGACGGTGGTCCAGACGTCGGTCATCAGGTGCTTGGCATCGGCTTCCAGTGCGATCGAATGCAGGCGCTTGCCGGCGGCAAAGAGAGTCTGCGCGGTGGCGAAGTTGATCAGCGTGCTCAGCACCGACAGTGCGAGCCCGATGTCCAGGCTGCCGAGCGGTTCCGGGTGCAGCAGGCGCGGCGTCGCGGTAACGGCAATCGCGATGGCGGCGACGAAGATCAGGGTGCCCTCGAAGCCGCTCGAAAAGTACTCTGCCTTGCTGTGCCCCCAGGGGTGTTTGTCGTCCGGCGGGCTGTTGGCGATCAGCAGCATCCACAGCGCAAAGACGGCGCCAGCCAGGTTGACCACCGATTCGAGTGCATCGGAGAGCAGGCCGACCGAACCCGTTACCCACCAGGCGCCTGCCTTCAGGCCGATCGTGGCGAGTGCTGCCGCGATCGACAGATAGGCGTAATGGTGCGCACTGCGTTCAGCAGTGTCGCTGGGTGTGTTGGTCATCGAGCCTTACTGCGCGACGCGCGAGGCGCGATCGCGCTCCACCTTGAGGATGTAGCGATGAATGATGTTTGCGGTCGCTGTTTGTAGGCCGACGAACTGGCAGCCTGCGCGCAGCACTTCGGTACCGTTGCGTTGCGTGACGCGGAAGATGTTGCGGACTTTCAGCGTGATGAGGATCGGCGGACTGTCCGGAATCTCCAGCCGGCAGTTTGGAATTTCCATGTCCGGGTGCAGCTGCGCGCCACTGGGTGGCGCAACGATGGCCAAGCCGCCGCCGGAGATATCGAGCACGCGCGCTTCGTAGTTTCGATCACCCGTGGCCGTGGGCAGCGGGATGAAACAGTTGATCGCGTGCGCGACCGGCGCAACAAGGCGGAAGTACTCACGTCGCTGCAGCCTGAGCAGTTTGTCCGGATATTTTGCCGAAAACGCCGGTGCGTTGTTGTGCTGAACGCGGACCAGACCATCGAGCCGGAACTGGACCTTCACGCGATCAAGCTGCGTGATGCAGATGACACTGTCTGCGTTCTCGAACGCTTCATTCAACGCTGCGTCTGCCGCAACGTCGAGCACGAAGCTCTGCTCATTGCCACCGGCCTCGAGGACCGTGGTCAGGCCGAAGTTGGGTGAATCGTCGGGGTAGGCCGAGATCAAGGCCCGTTTGGCGGCAAGCTGCTTGATGACGAAGCGCACCTCGCGCGGATCACGCACGAGGTACTGGCTGTATTGACTGTCGGATTCAAGCAGCTCGAAACGCACGTTCGACGAGTTCGGCACGGGAGGTTTTCTGGGTGACGTTGTCGGTGGAGGCCGAGGGAAAATATACCACGCAGCAGATGCCGCTCAGGGCTTGCCGAGCGGCGGGCCACCTTGCTCCACGCGGTATAGCCAGGCGAGGAGCTCGGCAACGGCCACGTAAAGTCGTGGCGGGATCTGCGCGTCGAGGTCCACATCCATCAGCAGCGATACCAGCTCGGGTGACTCATGCACGAAAACCCCGGCCTCTTTCGCCCGCTCGATGATTTCGTGGGCGACCAAGCCCCGCCCTTTGGCGACGACCTTTGGTGCCGTGTTGCCGGTTTCGTACGCGAGTGCGACGGCTTGCGCTCGCGGTGGTGCGGTGTCAGCGGACTGTTTCATGGGCGACCGCCGCACCAGTCAGGGGGACGCCAACCGCGTCAAGTGCGTTACCAAGCTCACCCAATGCGGCATTCAGCCGTTCGACCGATGCTTCAGAATCGGCGGCGAAGTGGATCGCGATACCGGCGGATGTCAGGAACAAACGCGCCTCCACACCGCCTAGGGACGGCAGCGTGACGCGCAGTGAGCTGCGCCATTCAGCCTGTTCCTGATCCGCGCCGCGGCCGTGAGCATCGTCTGGCGGTTGGTCGATGCGCCACTCCATCGTCTGGCCGGGCCAGATCTGCCCCTGCCACGTGAGCTGTTGAGTGGCGAGGGCGTCGAGCTGGTTCAGCACGATCGGGGCAAGCTCACGCGGCACCATCTGGGATACGAGGCCTTTGTCGCCGCTCGGCGCGCTGGCTCGAGTCGCGTTATCGGCGAGTTCTGCTTGCCCCGCTTGCGCCGCAGCGTGTTGAGCCGCTACGGCTCGCTGCGCGGGCAGGGGCGACGCGTCGCCTGCCGCATGGTTGCGCGCAGTCTGCGCGTTGGCGGCTTGATCGGCAGGCGGCTGGCTGATCTGCGCCAGGCGACCCTGTGGTTCGGCCAGCAGTTGGGCTGTACTTAGCTTGCCTTCCACCCATTGCGCCTGGTGCGCCTCGTAGAACATGCCACTTTCCGTGACGGCGCGCTGTAGTAGGGGCGCGAGTTGTGCGCCGTTCTGCGGTGGTCTCGGCAGGATCGGATTGCCTTCGTTCAGCGCCGTGGGCGATTCCGCACTCTCCTTGCCGGTCAGCAGTTGGCTGATGAGCCGCGCAGCGGGAGAAAGGTTTGCCTTGGATTGTTCTTGGGACGCGGGTTCGAGCAGGCGTGCGAAGACGGCCTGCGGGGTGCTGTGCGTGACGACGAGTTCGAGCACATCACCGTTCTTGACCGACTGAGGCAGGGAAAGCGTTAGCGAACGGCCCGCAACGAGGGCCTTGAAGGTGCCGTCGGGAAGCGGCTGGGAGATCTGTGCGGTGAAGCGCTGGCCCGGCGAAAGCTCGGGCGAGACGTTGCGTGTTGGCGTGACGCTCCCGACCTGCGGGAGCGGAAGGTCAAGCAGTGCCTTGAGGCGGGAGGCCAGGTCGGTGGGGATCATGCATCAATGGGCCTGGCACTCCGCCGCAGGGTCAGTCCGCGACGGCGCTGTAGGCTGCGCGCATGGCGCGGCCACGCGAGGCACCGCCCAGCAGGGTGCGAACGCCGTCGAGCCAAGGCTCGGTGTGGCGCCGCACTTCGCGGTCATCGGCGAGGATCTTCTTGATCAGCTCGGCTTTGCGCCGACGCTCTGCATCCGACAACGGAGCCGCGGGGCGTTCCAGCGGGTCGAGCGTCAGCAGGTCGTTGCGCAGGCGCGTGATCTTGCCTTCAAGTTCGGTGACGCGATCCCAGTCATTCTCGCGGGCGGCGATGGCCATGTCGGCCGACAGGGTGCTCATGGTTTCGTACAAAGTTAGCGTAGTCATGAGCGCCTCCGTCAGGCTGCGTTGGCCTGGTCGCGAATCGCTTCCCAGGCGCCCTTGATTTCGAGCAGCAGTCCGGCGACTTCCTTCAGCGCAGGTTCGCTGCTGTGGAGGTTGGCGTAGAGCAATCGCGAAACCATGTAGTCGTAGAGTGCAGCGAGGCGCTGTGCGAGTTCGCCGCCGGCATTCATGTCGAGACTGGCCTTCAGGCCGCTGTTGATGATCTCGATCGCCTTCGAGATCGCCTGGCCTTTGCCTGCCACATCGCCATGCGCGATCGAGACGGCCGCGCTGTTGACGTTGAGAATGGCTCCGTCAAACAACATGACGATCAGCAGGTGCGGGTTGGAGGCAGCGACATTCGATTCGAGACCGACACGGCTGTACGCGCTGGCGGGTGAGTGCATGGTGGGATACATCCTCGGTTCGTTCCGTTATGTGGCCAGCTCGATCAAGGCAAGCGGGCGAGTTGTTGTTGCAGATAGGCGCTGGTGATGTTCATCTGGCCTATCGATGTGTCCAGTGCGGTGAATTGGCGGCGATAGCGCTCTTCCACCATCGTCACGCGGGTTTCCATCTGGTCGATACGTGTGTCGATCGCGGAAATACCCTTCGTGAGTCCGTCCGTACGTGTGGTCACGACACCGTTGGTCGCGAGCAGCGCCGACGCGGCGGTGGAGACGCGCTCTGCAATGCCGGTGGTGCCCGTAATACCAGTGAAGAGCTTCGAGATGTCCTTGGCCGGATCGCTGATCGCGGCACTCAGCTTGCTCGAATCAACTTTCAGGCTGCCGTCCTTTTCGAAGCTGATCCCGACATCGGCCAACCGACCGTAACCGCCGGGGGCGCCCGCGACGGCCGCCGTGGTTGCGTTGCGCATGCGGTCCTGCACTGCGCGAACAGAAAAGTCGCCATTCAGCACGCCGGCCGTCTTGGTGTCGGCGTTGTAGGACGAGGTGTCGCGGAGGATCTTGTTCAGGTCGTTGTAGGCCTTAACAAAGGCGTTGATCTTCGTTGCGACGGCATCCGGATCTTTGCTGATCGAAAGTGTGGCGGCCGTACCGCTGGTTTCCTTTGCAAGATTCAGCGTGATGCCGTCGATTGCATCCGACACCGCGTTCGACGAGCGCGACATCGCAATGCCGTCAATGCTGAACAGGGCGTTTTGCGCAGCCACAGCCTGGCTGACATTGGCGTCTTTCGAGCCAGGGGCTGGCAGGGTTGCCCCCGGGTTGTCGGGGTCTGGAATCGTGCCGTTGTAGCTCGCGTAGTTCAGGCCGGATACGCCGGTCGCGCGAATCTGGTTATCGGCGCCACCTTGTTGCGAAGTCAGCACGAGCCGATAGGGCGTTGCGCCGCTGCCTTCGTTGATCAGGGTTGCAGTAATGCCGATGCCGGCAGCGTTGATGGCATCACGCGCGCCCGCGAGCGACTTGCCTTCCAGATCGATGTTTACCGACTTGGCGGCGGCGAACCCATCGGCCTCGGTTGCATCGGCTTTGCCCAACTCCAGCTTCAGGGTGCCATGGAAAGTCGTACCGGAAGCAAAGGACGCCATCACCTTCTGCGCTTTTGCGAGTTGGGTGACTTCGACCTGGTAGCTGCCGCCGACAGCGCCGGTGGCAGCCGTTGCCGTTACAGCGTCCGAGTTGGAACTTGTTGCCTTGAACGCGGCAAAGTTTGCCGTCGTCTTTAGTGCATCCGATGCCGTCTGCAGCGCCGAAAGGGCGCTCTTGACCTGACCAAGCGCCGAGAGTTGGGACTTGAGACCCGTTTGCTGCTTCTGGAGGAGGGTGATCGGCTGCCGCTCAACCTTCATCAACCCGTCAAGCAGGGTGTTGAGGTCGAGGTTCGAGCCAATGCCAAGACTGCTGAAGGTTGCCATGTTGCCCGCCTTCTACTGCCAATCAGGCCTTTGCGTTGTGGGCTCAGGCCTTCTGTTTCAGAAATACGCCACTGGTGGTGTCGCCATTCGCGCGATCCAGCGCTTTGGCTATTGCCAGTACCTCTTCACTCGGAATCTGGCGGATCACTTCCTTCGTCGCGGTATCCACGATGCGAACGATGGTTCGGCCAGTGTCTTCGTCGATCGAAAACTGCAAGTTGCGTGCCATGGGGTCGACTGCCTTCTTCACTTCTTGCAGTGCCCTTTCAACCTCTTCGCGATCAGGTTGCTTTTGTGCAGCTTGAGCCGGCGATGCAGTCTGCGCTGCGCTGTTGCCGCTGACCGCGCCGGATGGCGCAACACCGCCTGCGGCGTTTGCCTGGGCGGTGGGCCTTGTTTCTGCGCTATTCCGAACTGGCGAACCCGACGACGGCGGGAGCGCCCCTGGAGGCGAAGACCCTATCGATGGAATTGTCGTCATGATGCCTTCTCCTACCCTGGCCTGATGGGGCGGCCTTTTCAGGGCCACCCCGTTCCGGCTAGATCAAGTTCAGGGTTAGCGGAGCAGGCTCAGTGCCTGCTGCGGGATCGCGTTCGCCTGCGCAAGGATCGCGGTACCGGCTTGTTGCAGGATCTGCAGGCGGGTCATGTTCGCGGTTTCCGATGCAAAGTCGGCATCAACGATGCGGCCACGTGCGGCCGACTGGTTCTCGACCGCGATCTGCAGATTGCTGATGACGGCTTGCGTACGGTTGATCGCAGCACCGAAACCGGCGCGGGTGGTCGTAACCGTGTTGATCGCAGTGTCGATCGCGGCGATTGCGGCAAGCGCCTGAGCGGCACCGAGCGACGCGGCGACGTTGCCACCGACGTTGATCGAGGACGAACTGACTGACAAACCCGTGCTGGCGGTTAGGTCCGCACTATTAACCGTGATCTGGTTGTCCGCCGAGGTGGCTGCGCCGACTTGGAAGCTGAACGAGGCTGCGGCGCTCGAATCGGTCAGCGCGATGTTGTTGAACTTGGTGTTCTGCGCGATACGGGTGATTTCCGCTTGCAGCGCCTGGAACTCCACTTGGATGTTTGCGCGGTCACCGGAGTTGTAGGTGCCGTTGGCCGCCTGCACGGCCAGTTCGCGCATCCGCTGGAGGTTGTCGCTGACTTTTGCTGCCGTACCGTCTGCCACCTGAACCATCGAGATGGCGTCGTTGGCGTTACGCATTGCAACGGTTTGACCGCGCACCGTGGAGCCGATGCGCTCCGAAATTGCCAGACCGGCGGCGTCATCTGCCGAGCTGTTGATCCGCAGGCCGGACGAGAGGCGCTGCAGCGGGGTTGCGATTTGCGTCTGGGTGGTGGCCAGGTTGCGTTGTGCGTTCAGCGAGAACACATTGGTGTTAATGGTGAGTGCCATTTTGCTACTCCTTGTCGTTCCGTTTCCGTATGTACTAGCGATCGTCTTTGCGATCGATTCAAGCGTCGTTGCGCTTGAGTGTGATTACGACGTTGCACCGGAAAACTTTAGGAAAATCTGCAAGTTGCCAAGTGTTGTGCGCCGCAGTAAGTCCATTTACGACCCCATGCGCTTGTCCTTTAGGGTTAGATTTCCCGCTCGGCGCGTGGCGCAATGGATGACCCGAAATAGGTAGGCTTGGCGCTGCTTTTCAGCGGATCGCGGCGGCGGTTGATGGCGCACAATCGCGGAAAGTCCGGCGCCGTGTCGCCCCTTGGTTCAAGGCAGACGAGATAAAGAACATGACTCAGGATCAATCCGCCGCAGTCGGCGAGAACTGGACGCCGCTTCAGGAGGCGTATATCCAGAAGCTATACGCGACCTACCAGGCGAATCTGTATTTCCTGCACACCAATTTTCCGGCGGTGTTCGATCGTTTGATGGCGACGCAGTTGCCGGCGCCTTTTGAAGTCGATGCGGATGCCAACGTGCGGATCTACAGCGGGCGTTTCGTTGGAACGCTGCGCGAGTTCACCGATCTCGGCCGCACCCTGTTCGAGGTCTTTGAATCAGAGCAGGGGCGATCGCGGGTGTGGGTGGAGGCGTCGTACCTCGATGATGTGGGGCAGATCACACAGCACGGTTTGAACCCCGACTTCTTCCGGCCGATCGAACCGAGCTTCCGTGCCGAGTTGGTGGAGGAATTCCAGCGCGTCTGTCCGGGCAGCGGTGAGCGCTTCGAACGCCCCTACTTCGGTCATCGCGTGCAGCCGCTGGTGGTGGTGTTCGGCAGCGGTTTTGGTTGGCACCTGGATCGGCTTGTCGATACCTACGAGATCCAGAACCTCGTGATCGTCGATACCGAAGTCGAGCGCCTCAACCTGTCGCTGTACTTCGTCGACTACGTGGCCTTGTATCAGCGCTTTGCCAGCCGCGGGCGCAGTTTTTCGATCGCTTTACATCCACACATCAGCATCCTGTCGGCGAGTGTGCTGGCAGCGATTCAACGTCATGCGCCGCCCTATGTCGTGCAGGGCGCCGCGCTGTTCTTTCACGACTATGACTCGGAGCCTGTGCGCGAGCTGTGGGAGCGCATCCGGACTGACCTCGGCAACCTGTTTCGCGGCTGGGGCTTCTTTGACGACGAGTTGCTGGGTCTCAAGCACGCGGTTGAGAACTCGCTCGCACGGCGCCCGGTGTTCGTCGGCGGTGGCGTGGTGCCGGACGATGCGGTCGCGATCGTTGTTGGCGCGGGCCCGTCGCTCGACGGCCTGCTGCCGGTACTGCGCGAATGCCGCGATCGCGTTGTCATCTTCTCGTGCGGCACGGCCTTGTCAGCGCTCGCCAACGCGGGTATCAAGCCCGATTTTCACATCGAGATCGAACGTACCGCGGCGACCTTCAGGGTGCTGGATACGCCCACGACACGTGCTGTGCTCGCCGATACGCCGCTGATTGCATCCGCGATCATGTGTCCGGCGGTGTTTGATCTGACGCCTCAGCCGGGCATCTTCCTGAAGGAGATCGACTTCGGTTCGAACATGCTCGACTTCGATTCGCGCCTGCCGCGGATACGGACCAATCCAACCTGCACCAACGGTGGGCTCCACTTCGTGTTGAAGATGGGCTTTCGCGAGGTGTATTTGTTCGGCGTGGATTTGGGTTTCCACCCGGAGGGCGTACATCACTCGCGCCACTCGATCTACTACCAGGACAACGGTGCCGCAAAAGAGGGATACCTCGCCGGCATGGTCGCCGGGACCCATTGGCTTCACCGCAGCGGCACGCCGATTCCGGCCAACTTCGACGGTGTCGTACTTTCGACCGAACAGCTCACTTACTCGCGTGACGTGATGCAGCGCTCGATTGCTGACTTTCCCGATGCGCGTGTATTCAACCCGAACGACGGTGCGCAGATCGCGGGCGCGCACACGGTTCGCCCAGACGCGCTGCAGATTGGATCATCGCCGGCCGCACGTGAGGCAGCGCGACAGGCGATCTCGCAGTCATTCATGCGCGGCGTGCTTGATGACATGGGTAGCAACCTGCAGTCGCTGCTTGTTCAGCTCGATGCCGTCGTCGCCGATCTCACCGCGCTGTTCGAACCTCCGGTTACCCGCCGCGCCGAATTGTTCGAGCGGCTGGCCGACATGCACGCTTACTTCTTCCATCCACAGCATCAAGAGAGCCAGATCTTCCCGTTGATGCGCGGTTCGATGCAGCATATGGGCCGCTTCGCATGGGACTGCTTTGCCCTGACGCGTAACGACGCCCAGGCGATCGCCTTCAGCCGGGTCGTGTTTGATCTCTTCCTGCGCTTCCTGCGCGCCGGGCGTGAGAACATTGAATCCCTGCATGCACTCGCCACCACCGGCACCCTGCCGGAACCGCGTAAGGACTGACATGTTCAACGACAAGAGCATTCTGGTAACAGGCGGTACTGGCTCATTCGGGCGGCGCTTCATCGCCACCGTGCTGGAACGCTACAAGCCACGGCGCCTGATCGTGTTCTCACGCGACGAACTCAAGCAGTACGAGATGGCGCAGCACTTCACCGACCCGTGCATGCGCTTCTTCCTGGGCGATGTGCGCGACGGCCAGCGCTTGATCCAGGCCATGCGCGACGTCGACTATGTGGTGCACGCCGCGGCGCTCAAGCAGGTGCCCGCGGCTGAGTACAACCCGATGGAGTGCATCAAGACCAATATCCACGGTGCGCAGAACGTGATCGAGGCGGCGCTCGCGAACGAGGTTGAGAAGGTCATCGCGCTGTCGACCGACAAGGCGGCGAACCCGATCAACCTGTATGGCGCAACGAAACTCGCCTCTGACAAACTGTTCGTTGCCGGCAACAACCTCGCAGGTCGGCAGCGCACGCGATTCTCGGTGGTGCGCTACGGCAACGTGGTCGGTTCGCGCGGCTCGGTCGTGCCGCTCTTCCAGAAGCTGGTTGCCGATGGTGTGACCGAGCTGCCGATCACGGATCTGCGCATGACGCGCTTCTGGATCACGCTGCAGGAGGGTGTCGATCTGGTGTTGGAGAGCTTTGCGCGCATGCACGGCGGCGAGGTGTTCGTGCCGAAGATTCCATCCGCGCGGATTGGCGATCTGGCCGACGCGATCGCGCCCGGGCTCGCCCGCAAGATCATAGGCATCCGACCCGGTGAGAAACTCCACGAGGTGATGGTGCCGGTCGACGACGCTTTCCATACGCTGGAGTTTCCGAACCACTATGTGATCAAGCCGAGCATCCAGTTCGTCACCGAGCCGGAATACGAGATCGACGCGACGGGTGATCGTGGCATGCCGGTTGAGGACAGCTTTGAATACAGCTCCGGCACCAACCCGGAGTTCCTGACGGTCGACGCGATCCGCAGCCTGCTGGCTCGCGCAACATGATTCCGTACGGCCGCCAGAGCATCTCGCACGAGGATCTCGCCGCCGTCGAAGCGGTGCTGCGCTCTGATTGGCTGACGCAAGGGCCGGCGGTGCCGCGCTTCGAGGCGGCAGTCGCTGGCTATGTCGGTGCGCAGCATGCGGTGGCAGTCAATAGCGCCACATCGGCGCTGCATGTTGCCTGCGCGGCCTTGGGTGTCGGGCCGGGGTCGCGGGTCTGGACGGTGCCGAACACCTTTGTCGCGTCTGCCAACTGTGCACGCTACTGCGGCGCAGATGTGGGTTTCGTGGACATCGACCGGCAAAGCTATTGCATCGATGTGCATGACCTCGAACGGCGCCTGCGCGCGGCACGCGCTTCAAGTGCATTGCCGGATGTGGTGGTGAGCGTCGATTTCGCCGGGCAAGCCTGCGATTACGAATCGATTGCGAAGTTGAAAGCCGAGTTCGGCTTCCGGCTTATCGAAGATGCCTCACATGCGATCGGCGCTACCTTCCGCGATCAGCGTATCGGCGCACTGGCGGTGGCCGATATCACGGTATTCAGCTTCCACCCGGTCAAGATCGTCACGTCGGCCGAGGGGGGCATGCTGCTGACGGCCGACGCGGATCTCGCTGAATCCGCACGCCGGCTGCGCAGTCACGGGATCGAGCGCGATCCGCAGCGGCTGCTGCAGAAGGATGAAGGCGGCTGGTACTACGAGCAACAGGCGCTTGGCTGGAACTACCGCATCACTGATCTGCAGGCTGCGTTGGGGGCCAGTCAGGTTGCAAGGATCGACGGATTCCTCGAACGGCGCCGGGCGCTCGCGCGGCGGTATGACGAGGCTCTGGCGGCATTGCCGCTTCAGCGGCCGTGGCAACGCCCCGACGCGTTGTCGGCCTACCATCTCTACCCGGTGCTGTTGCGCGACGCGGCGCAGCGCCGGCTGGTGTATGAACACCTTCGCGATGCCGGCATCGGTGTGCAGGTGCATTACCTGCCGGTTCATCTGCAGCCCTACTACCGGGCGCTTGGTTTCGCGCCGGGCGACTTCCCGGTCGCCGAGTGGTATGCCGAGCGTACCTTGTCCTTGCCGCTTTATGCGGACCTCACCGAGGCTGCGCAGGACAGCGTGGTTGCGGCACTGAGCGAGGCGCTCAAATGAAACTGTGCGTGATTCCCGCCCGTGGCGGCAGCAAGCGTATTCCGCGCAAGAACATCCGCTCGTTTGCGGGCCGGCCGATGATCGCGTGGTCGATTACGGCGGCGCTCGAGAGCAAGCTTTTCGACCGTGTCGTCGTGTCGACCGACGATGCCGGTATCGCCGCCGTAGCGCAGGAGTGGGGCGCGCAGGTGCCCTTCATCCGCCCGCCGTCGCTGTCAGACGACCATGTTGGTACTGCGCCGGTGGTGGTGCATGCGATCGACTGGTACGCGGCGGCCGGCGAAACGCCGACGACGGTGTGCTGCCTCTATGCCACGGCGCCCTTCGTGCGGGCGCAGGACCTGGTCGCAGCCGAGGCTGCACTGCAGCAAAGCGGCGCCTGTTTCGTGTTCACCGCAACGACCTTCGACTTTCCGATCCTGCGTGCCATCACGCTGGATGCGCAGGGCCAACTCGGGCCGATGTTCCCCGAGCACATCGGCAAGCGCTCGCAGGATCTTCCCGAAGCTTTTCACGATGCCGGCCAGTTCTACGTTGGCGACGCACAGCACTGGCGCGACAACGTTCCGATGTTCGGGCCGCGGGCGCAGATGTTCCTGTTGCCGCGCCATCGGGTGCAGGACATCGACACCGAAGAGGATTGGCGCAGGGCGGAGTGGTTGTTCCGCGCGATGCGTGAAGCGGGCGAATGAAGGTCGTCTTCCGCGCTGATGCGTCGCCGGACATTGGCCACGGCCATGTGATGCGTTGCCTCGCGCTTGCCGATGCGTTACGTGTTCGCGGCGCGCAGTGCATGTTCGTGTGCAGGCGAGGGGGCAACGCAGCGGCTGCCGCGATCTCCGCGGCAGGGTTCGCCCTTCGCGTAATCGACGTCGGCGATAGCGCCCCCTGTGCGGACGCAGCGGCCACATCAGTGGCGCTGGCGAGCGGGTCGGTTACGGATTGGCTTGTCGTTGATCACTACCGGCTCGACGCAGCATGGGAGTCAGCCCTGTCCGCGCAGGTCGGTGCGGTGATGGCGATCGATGACCTGGCCGATCGGCCGCATGCTTGCCGGCTGCTGCTCGATCAGAACTGGCACGACGATCCGGGTGCGCGCTATGCCGGCTTGCTGCCACCCGGTTGCGAAACGCTGTTTGGCCCGGCATGGGCGCTGCTCAGAGCGGAGTTCGCCGCCGCGCGTGCGTCTCGCTCGCCAAGGCACGATCCGCCGCATCGCGTGCTCGTGTGTTTCGGCGGCGGCGATGCGCCGAACGCGACCGGGCAAGTGCTGCAGGCCCTGAAGCCGCTCGCGTCGCGGTTCGAACTGGACGTCGTTGTCGGTGCCGGGAATCCGCACCAGCAGGCACTGCGCGATCTTTGCGGCTGCCTGCCGAGCGCGAACCTCACGATCGGCGCGGGTGACGTTGCGAGTCGCATGGCCGCTGCGGATCTATTCATCGGCGCGGGCGGCACGATGACGTGGGAGCGGGCCTGCCTTGGGCTGCCCGGCATCACCATCGCGATTGCGGATAACCAGTTAACCCTGAGCCGTCGGCTGGCCGCAGTCGGCGAAGGCATCGATCTCGGCATGTTGTCGCCGGACGTGCTTGCGCGATTGCCGGCGGCTGTCAAAACCATGCTTGCCGATGCGGAAGGTCTGCAGACGATGGGCGAGGCGCTGGCGCGCCACTGCGATGGCTTGGGCGCTGCGCGGGTCGCGGAACGCCTCTACGGCTTGCGCGCGAGCTGAACCACGTCGAATATTGCTTCGCCGCGCCGACGCTGATAACGCCCGGTCTCGCGAAAACGGTGGCGCAGATGCATCTGCAGCACCGCGGTGTTGAAGGCGAACACCTCGCAACGTACCTCGTTTGCGGCAAGTTGCGCCTGAGCCCAGGCGAGCGACGCGACCTCCATGCCGTTCCAGGCCCGCAGCCGTTCGAGGCCATCGGCGAAGCCTTCAGGGTCCAAGTAGAAACCCCATAGCCAGGCGGTGCTATCGTCGGCACAGCGCGAGAAAGTCACCACGCCGCAGGGCGCCGCGTTGTGCTCGATTACCAGTAGCTGGTAATCGTCGCGGGTCTTGATGCTGGCCCACCAGCGTGCGTGTTCGGCGGCGCTGATTTCGTGCTCGGTGAACATCACACGGCGCACTTCCGGGTGGTTGCGCCAGCGGAGGATCGCGGCGGAGTCCGCGTCGACCGCCCTGCGCAAGGTGGTGTGCTGCGGCGCGCTCACGCGATCACCACATGACGCGAAAAAGCCGTCAGCAGATCGTGCCCGTCCCAATAATCGCCGAAGCGCAGTGCTTCGCCGATGGGCACGACGCGGTCCACCGCGCGATCTGCCAGGGCCTGCACCCACTTGGTGAGGGCTGCGCGCTCAAAGCCGAAGTAGGCCACTGTTTGATCGGCGGCGCCGAACAGATCGAGCGTGTCGCCGAGCTTTGCGCGGGTGATTTCGTAGAACAAGCCGTAGCCACAGTGCCCGCCGCGCAGATCGGGGGGAAACGCATCTGCATCAAGCCGCAGCGGCCAATCGCTGAGGTTGCCGTGCGCGGTGACGTGCGCCACGGCGGCCGCGCGGTGGGCCGCGACGAGCCGGTTTGCCAGTTCGCTCGCATCCGGTGTTTCACCGCGACGTGCGAGTTCTTCGCTCACTGCTCGCCAGAAGCGGGCCTTTGCCTGCGCAACCTGGGTTGTGTCGCCAATCCACACCACTGCGCGTGGCGACGAGCAGGCCTGCTGCGCAAACCAGAACGCGTCGTTATGGAAGGCGCTCGCAAGGCGGCGGACTGCGTCGTTGCTGGCCGTGAGGAGCGAGCCTGCATCCAGCAGCGCCCAGGATTGGCGATCCGGAAAGACGAGTTCGGTCGCGAGCGGCGGTAGGGGGATGCGGCGAAAGTGCGCCACCGTGTCGTTGCCGCCCCATACGACGCGTAAGCCGCAGCCCGCCGATAGCTCGGCGCTGATGGCATCATCACGTTCGTAGGCGAGTACCGCGTTGCACGCGGCGATATGCGGATGTGCGGCGAGCGTATCGGCCAGCAACTGCAGCAAAGTCGCGCGATGCGCGTTGTCGCGGCGCGAGATCCGCACGATGTTCCGGTTTCCACATAGCAGCGAGAGGAACCAGCTGTACACGAAGACCGCGTCGACATTGGCCGGTGCGACATGGAACACGACGCCGCGCGGTCGTAGCACGCCACTGGAGGCCAGCGTTGCGTGCCTGTGCCGCAGCACTTCTACCGCCGCGGGGCGGAACCAGTAACCCAGCGCGACCAGTTCGGGGGCGGTTCGCAACGCATGGTCTTGCAGCAGCCTTGCGGAGAAGTCGCTCAGGAATGCGAGCGTGCGTGGGTCGAAAGCCTGCAGGGTGCGCTCGCCAAGGCCGTCGAGTTGTGCGCGCGCGCTGTCGTCGGCACGACGGGGAAGTATCAGTTCCATGGTGTCCTCAGGCCGCGCGGGTGTCACTGCAGCCGCGCAGTTCCGCGCGCGGCAGGCGGCCGTCGACCCGCAGCGTGCGACCCATTCGCCCGCAGGGGCAATCGTCCTCGCCGAGAGTGGCGCCGATGTCTTCGGTCAGCAGGTTGTGGCCGGGGTAGCTGCCGGGCAGATCGCTGAGCAGTTGAATCACGCCGGTGCTGCCAAGTGGCAGCGGGGCGAGGCTGATAGGATCGCGCACGATCGCTTCCGCATAGTCCGGCGTGTGCAGCCGCCCGGCGCCGCACTCCATGAAGATCGAGCCGACTTGTTCGGCCATGCCGTAGTAGTTATGCACCTGCTCAATGCCGAGCGTCTCCGCCACGCCTTGCTTGAACTGCGCATTGCCGACTTGCTGGTCGGTCAGTCGCTTCCAGCCACCGCCGTGCAACAGGATGCTCCCTGGGGGAAAGGCGAGGCGCTCGCCGCGTGAGCGGAGCGCCTGCACGAGATCGCGCCAGACGACGAACGTGAAGCCGAACACCAGCACCGCCTCGTCGGCGAAGCGGGTGAGAAAGTCGCGGACGGCATCTAGATCGAGTGCCAGGTCGGGCTGCAGCGCGTAGCTGTGCTGGCGGCCGAAGTTGCCGAAGCCGAGCACCGCAGCGCCACGCGCCGATAGCGCCTCGCCGGAGCGCAGCAGGTCATTGCGGTCTACCACCAGCATCGGCCGGCGGGCACGGCCCAGTACATCGCCAACGATGCGCGCGAGTGCGCGCGTCTGGTTTGCCGCCGTCTCGCGATCGAGAAACACGCGCGATGGCAGGCTGCCGCTGGTGCCGGAAGAGCGCAGCTCGCGGATGATCTGTTCGTCTGGAACGCTGGCGAGGCGCAAGTGCTTGAAAACGCCAACGGGAAGCCAGGGCAGGGCTTCGAGCGTGTCGGCAGCGCGCCAATTGGCATGCAGTGCGTCGAGCATCCGCGCGTAGGGCGCGCAGTGTACGTAGTGCTGCGCGCTGAGTGTGTAAAGGCGTTCGAACAGCCGCGCACGCTTTTCGGCCTGCGGCATCGAGAAGGGGCCGACCGTCTGGTTACCGTCAGCCATTGCTTTGGGCCTTCAGTCGCAGGCGTAGCACCGGGTAATCCAGTTTGCCGGAGCTTGTCAGCGGGAACTCGCTGAGGCTGCACACGCGCAAGCCGCTCGGATGCACGCCCAGCGTGCTGCGCAGCACCTCAAGAGCAGCCGCTTCTTGGCGCGAGTCGGCCAGCACCACGCGGAGTGCGTCGTCTTCATCGAGCACAGCGACCGCACAGCCGAGTTGATTGCCGAGCAGCGTCTCGACTTCGTCGAGATTCACGCGGTTGCCGAACACCTTGGCGATGCGCTTGATGCGGCCGGTGAGCCAGAAGATGCCGTCTTCATCGCAGTGCGCGAGGTCGCCGGTGTGCAACACGCCGCTCAGCGTGTCGCCCGTCGCGAGGTCGTCGCGGGATTCTGCGTAGCCCAGCATGACGTTGGCGCCGCGATAGACGAGTTCGCCCTCGTCGCCCAGCGACAGGGCGCCACCGGGAATCGCCTTGCCGATGGCGCCCAGCTTGGAGGCCAACAGTTCAGGCGGCAGATAGGCGATACGCGCGGTCGCCTCGGTCTGCCCGTACATCACGAAGAAGCGCCAGCCCTGTGCCTCGGCCACTTGCCGGAAGTGTTCAGTCAACTCGGATGACAGCCGGCCGCCGGCCTGCGTCAGCGTTCTCAGGGTCGGCAAAGCCATTCGCTCGATGCGCAGGCGCGCCAGCATCTGCCAGGTGAAGGGCACGCCAGCCAGCGACGTCGCGCCACCTTCGCGGAAAAGATCCCAGAACGGCCGCGTGGTCACCGCCTCATCGGTCAGCAGCAGCGCAGCGCCAACATGCAGATGGCTGTTGATGACCGACAGCCCGTAGGAGTAGTGCATCGGCAGCGTCGTGATAGGCCGCTCGCTGCTGTTCAGCTCAAGATACTCGGCGATCGACACCGCGTTCGCAGCCAGGTTCGCATAGCTCAGGCGCACCATGCGCGGGCTGCCGGTGGTGCCGGAGGTGGATAGCAGCAGCGCCAGCTCCGGGTGGATCGGGCGCTCATCGCGTGGCAGAAAAATCAAACGCTTGTCGTGCCAGTCGAGACCTTCGCGGTCTTGCATACGCGCAGTGGGCCCGAGCAGCCAGTCTGGCTGGTAGCGTTTGAGCAGCCCATCAAGCGCAGCGTCGGGGAGGTTTTCCGGCAGCAGCGCCGCGCAGTCGTCCGCGCGCAAGCTCGCAAGATAGGCGGTCAGGCTTGGCACATCGTTACGGCAGAGCAGGAAACCGAGGCGCTTGCGCTCGCGCCTGCCCAGCATCGCGTTGAATGCGTCGCAGGCCGCGCCGAGCGCGCCGTAGGTGATCGTCTGCAGCGGGTTGCCGACGAGCAATGCGGGCGCATCAGCGCCGCCGGCGAGCAAACAGAAGCTCATACCTGCATGCCGCCGTCCACACCCAGCACCTGGCCTGTGACATAGACGGAAAGATCCGACGCAAGGAATAGCGCGGCGTTCGCAACTTCGTCCGTGCTACCGGGGCGACCCATGCCAATGTTGGCAATGACGCGTGCGCGAACCGCATCGTTGTAGTGCGCGGTCATCGCTGTGTCGATGAAGCCCGGTGCGATGGCGTTCACGCGGATGTGTTTCGGCGCGAGTTCGCGCGCGGCGGATTTCGTTGCGCCGATGACGGCAGCCTTGCTGGCCGCATACAGGGTCTGATTCGCGCCGCCGACCACGCCGATGATGCTTGTCAGGTTGATGATGCTACCGCTGCCATGCCGCGCCATCAGCCGCGCTGCGTACTGCATGTGGTGAATCGTGGCAGCGACGTTGACCTGCAGGGTGCGGTCGATCGCGTCGGCGCTGATCATTCCGAGCGGCGCGTCTTGCATGATGCCGCCGGCGTTGACCAGGATATCCATGCGCTTGTAGGTGTTGGCAAAACCCTTCAGGGCGGCTGCGATCGCCGCTGGATCATCAAGGTCGTAGGCCAGTGTGGTCAGCGGGGCGAACCCCTCAGTCCGCAGTGCCTCTACCTGCGCGGCGAGTCGCTCGGCGCTGCGCGACGCGAGCGCGACGCGGGCACCTTGCATCATCAGCTTGCGCGCGATGGCGCCGCCGATGCCGCCGGTGGCGCCGGTTACGAGTGCTACGCGGTCACTCAGGTTGAAGCTGGTGTCGGGATGCATGGGGCTGCAGATATTCGATGGCATCGGTGAGCTGGGCGATCCGTGCGCTGGCGTGCGGATCATCCGGCGCATCGTGCTGCGGATCGTACAACAGCCGGTGACCGACGCCGGCTCTGGCGCCAGCCTCGGTGTCACTCAGTTTGTCACCGATCAGGATCGACGTGGCAAGCGTGATACCGAGATCGTCGCGCGCGCGGAACAGCATGCCGGGTGCTGGCTTGCGATCTGGCGATTCGCAGCGGTACTCACCGATTCCGTGCTCGGGATGACTGGGGCAGTGATACACCGCCGACAGCGGCGCGCCTGCTTCGGCGAATTGCGCCCGCATCCACTGCATCAGTGCATTGAACTGCGCTTCGCTGAAGTAGCCGCGACCGATCCCGGCCTGGTTGGTCACGACGACAATTTGGTAGGCCTTGGCGTGCGCGGCCCGCGCCAATTCGAAGATGCCGGGGATGAAGCGCACGTCGTCGGCGCGATGCACGTAGCCCGGATCTTCGTTGATCACGCCATCGCGATCGAGGAACAGGGCGTTGCGATGGTTCATGCGACGCGCGCGAAGAAATCGGCTCCCGCGGCGTAGGTCTCCGGCGTGCCGATATCGATGAAAGGGCGGGATTCGCAGCGTGCGGCGATCCGGCCGTCGGTGTAGTGAGGAAACACTTCGCGTTCGAGCGAGACCGCACAACGTTCGGGAATCGCGGCGAGTACGTCGCGCTCGATCAGGTAGATGCCGGCGTTGATCCAGCCACAGCCGCCGCTTGCCTGCTTCTCGCGGAAGGCGCTGACATGGCGACCGTCGCGATCGAACTCCAGCGCACCGTAGCGTGATACGTCGGTGACCTGCACCGCGCTGAGCGTGATGGCTGCGCGCGCGGCGCGATGGGTGGCGAGCAGCGCGGCCAGATCGGCGTCGACGAAGGAATCACCGTTCAAGACCAGGACCGTGCTGCTGTGAAGCTGCGGCAGCGCGTGGCGCAAGGCGCCGCCGGTGCCGAGCGGCGTCGGTTCAATCGACGTAAGGATCTCGGGGCCACGCTCGCAGCGCCACTGATCAAGTATCGGGGCGGCCGAATCGGCAAGATGGCCCAGCGCAAACACGATCCGCCGCACGCCGGCGCCGCGCAACTGGCGGAAGATGCGCGCGGCGAACGGTTCGTTCGCAATGCTTGCAAAGGCCTTCTGGCGGTCAGCAACGACGCTGCGCAAGCGGGTGCCGAGGCCGCCGGCCAGCACAAGCGCATCGATACCGGCAAGCTCAAGCGAGTTCATCATCGAAGGGCGCGTAGTAGACGATCTGGCTGCCTTGCGTATCGAAGCGGAACGGCACACACAGCAGATGCTTGAGCGCCTCGCGGATCGCTGCATGGCGCTCGGGCTCGGCAATGAACAGCATGAAGCCGCCACCGCCCGCACCCAAGAGTTTGCCGCCCGCCGCGCCGGCCTTGATGCCGGTTTCGTAGATCTGGTCGATGGTATTCGTGCTGATCAGGTGCGACAGCTGTTTCTTTACTTGCCACTGTTCATCCAGCAAGCGACCTAGCTCAGTAATCGGTTGATCCACGTTGACGAGAATTCGCACCGATTCATCGACGATCTCGCCCATGCGCGACAACTCGCTCGCCTTCTTCGGCGTCGCCTTGACCTGCTCGGCAGCGATTTCGCTGGCCTGGCGCTGAAGGCCAGTGAAGAACAGCAGCATGTGCTTCTGCAGATCGGCGAGGCGGGACGCGGACAGGATCACGGGTTCGACCATCACCTCCTGCTGACCGCCGAAGTGGATCAGGTTGAGCCCGCCGAAGGCGGCAGCTGTCTGGTCCTGCGAGCCAACCTGTTCACCGAGCACGTTCTGCTCGATATGGATCGCCTTCACCGCCAGTTCGCGCTTGGTCGGCATGCTGTGCGTGAGCGCATGCAGGCTGTGCAGCATGCCGACGGTGAAGCTGGAGCTGGAGCCTAGCCCGGACATCGCGGGCAGATCGCCGTGGTGCACGATGTCGATGCCACGCTCGACGCCCATGTAGCGCAGGCATTCGCGGATCGCCGGGTGCTTGATGTCGTCGAGACAATTCACCTCTTCGCGCTTGTAGTAGCGGATGCGGTACTTGTAGTCGAAGAAGGGCGGCAGGTAGCGCAGCGTGATGAAGCTGTACTTGTTGATCGAGGTGCTGAGCACCTTGCCGCCGTGCTCGCGGTACCACACCGGGTAGTCGGTGCCGCCGCCGAAGAAGGAGATGCGCAAGGGGGTTCGGCAGATGATCATGGCAGTCCCCTCATGCGAGCGCTGCGTGATGTCGCAGGATGCGATCGAGCACCTGCGCGCGGCCGATACCGGCGGCGTCGTGAATCTGGTCGCGCGAGCCGATCTCGAAGATGTAGCGATCACCGACGCCCATTGCTTCGAGCTTGCCGCCGGCCATGCGACGCAGCGAGTTCTCGATGCTGCGGTCAAGCACCGCCTCCTGCAGCAGCAGCGTACGCGGCGCATGAGCGAGTTCGGCTTCGAGCGCCGCGGTGTCGACACAGTTGTAGGCGACCAGGTCGATCAACAGCGGGTCGATGCCCTCGTCGCGCAGTTCGGGCAGCAGGCTCCAGGCTACATGGCTCATGTAGCCGGTGCTGACGATGGCGAGGTCGCGCCCGCTGTTGAGCACGCGGAAGCCACGTTCGATCAGCCCGTCGTTGCCGGCATCGCACACCGGCTCGTGCGGCTTGGCGTCAAAGCGCAGGTATTTGATGCCCGGCGTGGTGAGACAGTGCTTTGCGAATAGCGGCGCCTGCGTGTGGTCGCTGAGCGAATACACCGATAGATTCGGCAAGGCCGACATCACCGCAAGATCTTCGATGCAGTGGTGCGTAGGCCCCGAGACGTCGTAGCTGAAACCGGCGCCGACGCCGACCAGCGTCACATTCATCGGTCGCAGTTGCGACAGGATCGCGAGGCTCACGCGGATCTGCTCGAAGCAGCGCATCGTGATGAAGGGCGCGATCGCGTAACCGATCACGCGGAAGCCTTCGAGTGCGAAGCCGGTCGCGAGGTTGATCAGGTTCTGTTCGGCAATCCCGACGTTGACGAAGCGGTCCGGGAATTCGGCGCGGATTGCGTCGATGGCGGGTGCACCGAAGTCGGCCGATAGGAGCACGACATCAGGCGAAGCCCGCATTTCTTCGAGCACCGTCGCAAGGAAAGTGTCGCGCATCGTGGTCTTCATGGCGCACCTCCGTCGCCGAGGATCGCGTCGATCTCCGCCCGACCGACGCCCATCACATGAGCCAGTGCTGCGCCTTCGAGCGATGCGACACCCTTGCCCTTGAGCGTATTGGCGATCAGCACTTTCGGCTTGGGCGAATCGGAGGCGAGCAGCGCTTCGAAACCGGCGAGCAGCTGCGCGACGTCGTGACCATCCTCCACGGAGTGCGTCTGCCAGCCGAAGGCGGCGAACTTGGCGTCGAGCGGGCTGAGGTTTACGACGTTCTCGGTGTAGCCGAGCATCTGGCGGCCGTTGCAGTCGACCATCGCGATCAGGTTCTTCAACTGATGGTGGGCAGCAAACATCACCGCTTCCCACACTGCGCCTTCGTTGAGTTCGCCGTCGCCCAGCAGCACGAATGTTCGCTGCGGCTTGCCCTTGGTGCGAAGCGCCAGCGCGGTGCCGCTGCCGACGCCGAGACCATGCCCCAACGAGCCGTTGATCGTCTCGTAACCGGGGATGATCGGGTCCGGAATGCCGCCGAGGAAGCTGCCCGGTTTGCACACGGTTTCCAGCGCCGCGAGCGGGAAGTAACCGCGGTCAGCAAGAATCGGGTACAGGCAGATCGAACCGTGCCCCTTGCTGATGATGATGCGGTCGCGTTCGTCGTGGAGCGGCTCGTCGGGCGTGATCCGGGCGATGCCGCTGTAGTACAGCACTGTCAGCAACTCGACGGCCGACAGCGAGGATGCGACGCGGGTTTCCGGTGCGCGGCGGTGGATCGCCAGGGTTTGCTCACGCACCCAGCGTGCCTTGTCGGCGAGCAGTTTCGCCCGCGTGGCGGGATCGTGGAATTCGGCTCGAGCGTTCATGTGCATCTCCTCAGGCCGTCACCGGCGCTTCTTCGAGCAGATTGCGACGCAGCTTGATCGAAAGCACTTCGTCGAGGTGGTCGAGCACCGGCTGGCCGAACTTCTCCAGCACCATGTCGCGGTAGCGCGACGAGCTGAAATAAGTATTGAAGGCCTGGTCACGGAAGGCGAGGATCTCCGCCGCGCTCAGTGCCTTGTTGGCGAGCGGCATGGTGTCCCTGGCGTGCTGCGAGTAGGCGCCCCAGTGCGGCGGCAGGGCAATGCCTTCACGCTGCGCCAGCGTGTAGAGCTGCGAGCCCGGGTAGGCCATCGCCGAATAGAAGTTGGCGAACTCGCAGTTCAGTTCCAGTGCGAGGTCCAGTGTGGCCTGCATCGATTCGTGCGTGTCGTCGGGCAGCCCGAAGATGTAGTTGCCCATCACGCGGATGCCGTGCGCCTGGATCTTGCGCACGATGTCGATGATCTCGTCGGAGCCGAACGACTTCTCGGCGCCGTCGCGCACATGCTCGCTGCCGCTCTCGATGCCCAGGCACAGCCAGTTAAAGCCGGCGGCGCGCAGCTTGCCGAGCATGTCGTCTTTCACGGTGTCGACGCGCGCGTAGGCCCAGATGTTGAGGTCGTAGCCACGCTCGATCAGCAGGTCGCAGATGCCTTCGACGTGACGGCGGTTGAGCACGAACATCTCATCGACGAACTTGATGTTCTTCACCCCGTAGGTCTTCACCAGATGGTCGATTTCTGCGACCACGGTCTCGGGGCTCCACATGCGGTAGGCGTTCTTGCCGAAGGGCGCGTTGATACAACAGAAGTTGCACTTGAACGGGCAGCCGAGGCTGGTATGGATCGACGCGTAGGGCGTGCGCTGGTCGATGTGGTCGAAGCAGTGCCAGTTGTGTGCCCGGTAGCGGGACATGTCGAGCAGATCCCAGGCGATGCCGGGCATCTCGGTATCGAGGTCAGCCACCAGTGCCTCGGCCGATTGCGGTGCCATCACCAGCTTGCCGCGCTTCCACCACAAGGACGGAATTTCCGAGAAGTCGCTTGTGCCTGCCTCAAGCGCTTCAACGGTTTTTAGAATCGTGACCGGGCCTTCGAGGCTGCAGACGAAGTCGACCTGCTCTTCGCGCATCGTCAGGTCTGGCAGCGCGGCGGGATGCGTGCCGGTCATCATCACCGGCACATCGGACTGCGCCTTGATCAGCCGCGCGATCTTGCCGGCGGAGGGCATGTTCTGGGTGGAGGCGGAGGGTTGCAGGCCGTACACCACCAGCACCACGAGTTTGGGGGCGTACTGCGCCAGCATGTTCGTGACGGCCTGTTCGGCGGATTCACGCGTGGCCGGAACGTCGTAGATGGCGACGCGCTTTCCCTTCTTGCGCAGGTAGGTCGCAAAGAGGCCGGCGAACACCGGCGGTTCGATCGCCGCGATCGTCTCGCCGAGGCCCTGATAGGTGCCGCGGTGGTCGCCCGGATTGATCAGCAGGACGTCGATGGTGTCAGCCATGCTGGCCTCCCTTCTTCAGCGAGTAGCGCAGCCACGCGATGTTGGTCGCGGGGTCTTCGATGTCGCCGCGGGCCAGCATTGCTTGGACCTCGGCCTCCGGCAGCCAGTCGAAGCCGGTGTGGCCCATTTCGGGGCCTGCGGCGCCAAATGCGCCCGGCAGGTGCGCCACAAACAGCGCGACGCGCGCCTGCAGCAGTGCCGCTTCGGGCGTGAAGTAACCGAGCGGTTCGAGACGCGCTGCGTCGATGACGATGCCGGTTTCTTCCACCAGTTCGCGTTGCGCGGCGGCCAGAGCCGATTCGCCCTCGTCGATGAAGCCGCGCGGAATTTCGTAGCCGCTGCGCCCGAGCGGGTGGCGCCAGACTTTCAGCAGCCCGACCTTGCCGACGGCCAGCGGCAGCACGCACACGCCACCGAGTTGATCGGCCCCCAGTGCCTTGGGCACCACGGCCAGGAAACTGCCGACCTCCTCCCCGTTGGAGCTGCGAATGTGATCGAAGCAGACGCGGTACACCGTGTTCTGCGCGATTTCCTTGCGAGCGAGGAGGGTGATCGGTGTGTCAGACATTGCCGTACTGCGTGTTCTTCAGCATCTGGTAGCCCTTGATCAGCTCGCGGATGCCGTCGTCGAGCGTATAGGCGGTGCGGTAACCGGTGGCTTCGACCTTCTCGTTCGAGACGATGTAGTTGCGCTGGTCCGGGTCTTTGCCGAGCGGTGCTTCGAGGAAGGTGAAGTCCGGCACCTGCAGTGCGATGCGCTGACAGAGTTCCAGTTTGGAAATATTCGCGCTGGAAAGCCCCATGTTGTAGATCTGGCCGCGCATCGTTTCGAAATTCTCGAAGCCGTGGATGAAGGCACGCACCACATCGCGAACGTGAATGTAGTTGCGCTTGAAGTGGGCTTCGAACAGCACGATGAAACGATCGTTCACGGCGCGGTAGGTGAAGTCGTTCACCAGCAGGTCGATCCGCATGCGCGGCGACATGCCGAACACGGTGGCGAGGCGGAAGCTGATCGCATTCGGGTGTTGCAGCAGCATCTGCTCCACCTTCACCTTCTCGATCGCGTAGAGCGAGATCGGTTTCAGTGGTGAGTTCTCGTCGCAGTAGTTGTTCTCGTCGCCGGTGCCGTAGGCCGAGTTCGTCGTCGGCATCACGATGCGCTGCTCCTGGCTCACATGCCGCAGCATCATCTCGATCGCATCGTGGTTGGTGCTCGAGGCGCCGACCGGGTCGCGCGCGCAGAGCGGGGCGCCGACATAGGCGGCGAGTGGGATGATCGCGTCGGCCTTGGCGATGAGCGGCTTCATCACGTTCTCGATGCGCACATCACCACGCACCAGGTCGAACTTCGGGTGCGCGCAGACATGGCCGAGGCTGGCCTGCTTGTACATGAAATTGTCGACCACGGTGACTTCGTGGCCAGCCGCCAGCAGTTCGGGGACGAGGACGGAGCCGATGTAGCCGGCGCCGCCGGTGACCAGGATCTTCATGGTGAATCTAAGCCTTTATGCGTTGGGGAAGGTCTGAATAAGCGGCTGCGACGGCGCATCGCTGCGTTACGGCGTGCTCACTCCCGCGCCTATCCATCAGATATGTCTTGGTCGCTGCGCGCGCCGCGCCTTGCGCTGCATCCGTCTCGCTCACTTCTTCAGACCTTCCTTAGCGGGTTGCGGTGTCGAGCACACGCTGCAGTGTGTCGATACGATCGCGCAAATCGAAGGGATGGTTACCGACGAAAAAGCCCCGATCATGGGCGGTATTCGCGTTGATGATTTCGCCAACGCAGTCGTAGTCGTAGTACTTGATCGCGTCGTGGCGCAGGAAGTTGCCGCCGGTGATGATGCGGAAGCCGATGTCCGCGTCCTTCATCGAGCGCATCACATGGCGCCGGTCGAGGTCCATCGCAGGGTTCAGGATCAGCGTGAAGGAGAACCAGCTCGATTCGCCGTTCTCGCGCTGGATGATGAAGCGCGGGTCGTTCGCGAACAGCGCCTGGAAGTGGCGCGCGTTGGCGCGGCGCGCTGCGGTGAAGCCATCCAGCTTGTTCAGTTGTTCCAGCCCGACGGCGCCGGAAAGCTCCAGAGGGCGTACGTTGTAGCCCGGCACGATGAAGCGGTAGGCCTCGAAGAAGTCGTCGTCGCGCTTCTCGTACAAGGGGCTGCCGGGCGGCTGGTCGCGCGTCCAGCCGTGGTTGCGGATCGCACGGCACAGCGCGAACAACTCGTCGTCGTCGGTCAGGATCATCCCGCCCTCCATCGTCGAGATGTGGTGCGAGAAAAAGAAGCTGAAGGTGTTGATATCGCCGAAGGTGCCGGTGTAGCGGCCGTCCACCTTCGCGTCCATCGATTCGCAGTTGTCCTCGAACAGATAGAGGCCATGCTTGTCGCAGAAGGCGCGCAAGGTGGGCAGCTCGGCCGGGTTGCCGAGAATGCTCACCGCCATCACTGCGCGGGTCTGCGGTGTCAGCGCGGCTTCGAGCTGGCTGACGTCGATGTTCAGCGTCTGCAAATCGACGTCCACGAAACGCAGCTTGAGGCCGTACTGCTGCAGCGGGTGGAAGGTGGTCGACCATGAGATCGCGGGCACGATGATTTCGTCGCCACGCTGCAGCGGTTTGTGTTGCTTGAACGAGAGTGCGGCCACGCCGACCAGATTGGCCGACGAGCCCGAGTTGACCATCACCGCATGGCGCTTGCCGAAGCGCGCGGCGAAAGCCTCCTCGAAGCGGCGCACGTTCTCGCCCATCGTGAACATGCCGCTGTCGATGACGCGGTGGAGCGCCGCGATTTCCTCGGCGCCCCAGGTGCTTGCTGCCAGTTCGTAATACATGTCGCGTTCCGTTTGTTCGGGGATCAGTCGTTTGCCGGGTAGCGGGCCCGATAGTCCGCCAGCGCAAGTCGCAGTCCCTCATCGAGCGAGACTTTCGCTTGCCAACCCAGCGCAGCCATCCGGGAATTGTCGAGCAGCTTGCGCGGCACGCCGTCCGGTTTCGCAGGGTCGGTACGAATCTCGCCCGTATAACCCACGATATCGGCAACTTGCTGCGCCAGCTTGAGGATAGAGACTTCCGTGCCTCCGCCGATGTTGATCACCGGGTAGCGGCTGGCGGCGAGCAGTGCGTCGAATTGAGCGTCCGGCAGATCGGCAAGAAGGTGAATCGCAGTGGCGCAGTCATCCACGTAGAGGAGTTCGCGCAAGGGCGAACCAGACCCCCAGATGGTCTCCACCGGCGTGCGGTCTTTCGCGGCTTTCACGAAGCGCCGGATCATCGCGGCGGCGACATGCGAGTTCGCCGGGTCGTAGTTGTCGCCCGGGCCGTACAGGCTGGTCGGCATGACCGCGAGGTAGCGTGTGCCGTACTGCTGGTTGCAGGCGCGGCAGAGTTCTATTGCCGCCAGCTTGGCCATGGCGAAGGCCGAATTGGTGGGCTCTACTTCGCCCTGAAACAGACTGGCTTCGGTAATCGGTTGCGGGGCAGCTCGCGGGTAAGAGCAATTCGACCCCACGAAGATCAGACGTTCCACGCCGGCGCGCCGCGCCGACTCGATCACGTTGGTATAGATCGCGAGGTTGTCGGCAAGGAACTCGACCGGGTAGGTGGAATTGGCATGAATGCCACCGACGCGGGCGGCCGCAAGGATCACGCGGCTTGGGCGCTCTGCTTGCATGAAGTGCTCAACCGCTGGCTGATCACTCAGGTTCAGCTCCGCATGTGTTCGAAGCACCAGTGCGGACGTGCGCGATCCGGCACGCGCTAGCGCCCCACCGAGCAAGCCGGTGTGGCCTGCGATGAAGGTGCGTGATACATCGCTGTAGGGGGCTTTGTTCATGAGTATTCCAGCAGTCAAGTCAGCATCGGCATCGCATCCGCGAGCGCGGTGCAAGACGTCTCGAAAATCCGGTATGGCACCGCGGGCGCTTCGTACGAAGAAGTGATTTTGATTTGTTCCCGGATCACACCCGTGTGCACCATGCAGTCAAGCGATCTGCAGTCGTGCGCGTCACAGACACCGAGTGGTGTGAGTTCTAGAAGGTCAAGGAAGTTGCACTGACCGATGATGTCCTAGGACGATATCGAGGTCGGGTCCTTGCGGACTCATTATCGATACCAGCATGTTTTGGACGGCAAGGTTTGCGAATACGGCGAGCCGGCCAATTTACTCCGGGCGCTCTGCGCGCCAAGGATCTGAGACGGCGTGTGAGCACCGTAAGCAGATCGTCACCACCCACCACAAAGACGGGGTAGTCGGTGATGCGCAGATGGGTTTCCGGTGTGCGGGGTAGGTTGGATTTCCTCTCGCCAGAAAACACGGAGATTCAAAGGATCACCTGATCGGTAGCTATAGTGGCAGCAGCATACAGCTGTTGCCCTTAACCATAGAGATTGGGCAGGCTGCACAGCGCTTCGTTACGCCAACTGCGGACACGATATGTCAGAGTGATGGTTCGACGGACATGGTCGGGCAGACAAGGGCTGCCACTGTGAATCACTCGTGTATCCAGTAGCAGCATTTCAGATGTGTTTTGCACGGCACAGCATTCTTGTTTATCTGAAATCACTACTGATGACGATGGAATGAAATTGACGTTGGATGTCGTCATGCCGGAATAGATAAAGCTGTGATGGAGATGCGGTCTAGGTAAGCCGGCGACCATGAGGTTTTCGGGCAGGGTGTCTTTGAACCAGCGCAATGCACCATGCCGTTCAGAGATATCTTCAAGTGTGATGAAGATCTTTACTTGATCGGCGAGCTTGTCGATGTGCCAATCCCGACGGTCGGCCTTGAGTTCGGTCGGTGTCAGTTCTTCACACAGTAGTGACTCACACTCAACGACTGTTCCGCTGAAGTCGCTGGCTGCTTGAATTAGATGCGGATGGGACATCAGGGACTGCACGCGTGGAGGGGCGTTGGATGCGTTGAGCCAGTAGCCCCGGCGGCGTGCTTCGCTCTCATAATTTTGGGTCCAGATTCGGCCCGCATCTTGATCTACCTGCCAACGAGTTTGCGGATGCTGGCTCAGATACTGTTCATTCTCCAGCAGGCATTGCTGATGGATCTGGTGTAGTTGCCGGATATCGATGTCGCTAGGCAAACTGGCTCGCAATACACCCCCTTCTACGACGGTGCGCGGCGAGTTGATGGGATAAACCGGAAGGTGGATCTCTCGTCCGATCAGCTCTCCTGAGCAGTTGATGATGCTGGCCAGCCGGCCCTGATCCGCCAAGCCGAAATAAAGGTACTCGAACAGTGTCGGTGAAGTATCCAGCATGGCCTTGACGCTTCTGGCTCGCGTCAGAAATGGGTTGTCAAGGTGCCGTTTGGGATGGCGACTGGCATAGTCAACCGCATATAGCAGGAGCCGTCGACAGACTCTCTCGCCAGACGCCACATCGCCACTTTGCCAGCGATTGAATTCGTTAACCAGGTTGGCAACGACGGTCATGATTAACGGTGTTTCCGATAGTTGACCGTGACCCTTTCGGGGTGACCATAGGCGGCCCTGTTGTCAGCCAGCATCTGTTGATAGGCGGCCAGGGTCTTGTCCGTCTCAATGGTTGTCTTCACTTGCTCACGGATCTGATCAAGAGTAATCGGATTGCGGTGTGCAATCAGATTGACTAGTCCTTTCCAGTAGCCGCTTTTAATGGTGGTCATTGCTGTGAGTTCCTCAGAAATTTGGAGTCCAGCTTCGGTAATGCGCTGTATCGCATGCTGGTGCTCCGGCAACTCGGTGTTCAGCTCAACGAGTAAGGACTGGCAGCTGTTCATAAGCAAATCGCTCATGCCATTCACAATCAGGTGTTCGATTCCGTCGACATCAATCTTGATATATGCGGGAGGGGGAATGTGGTGGTGAGTGATTAGATCATCACCACTGAACACAGCGACGCCCTGTTGATGGATCGCTTTGTGCGGTCTCAGGTGCGCATCCAATTCAACTCCGACGCTGTTTATGGCAGACGATTCAAAGTCGAGGTGCTTATACAGGGTGGTCAGTCCGCTATGGTCGCTCAGGCCGCAGCAATAAGAGGTAATGGCTCCTCCTAAATCGTTGAGCATGATGTTGCGGTTGAGCAGAGCGAAGTTGCCGGCCTCCGGTTCGAATGCTCGGACCTGCAAGTGACAGACCGCGGCAGCGTAGATACTGTAGAGGCCCATGTTGGCACCGACATCCCAGAGTTGACTGCCTGCTGGAGCACTCTGAAGCCACGATATCGTCTCAGGTTCACTGACCAGCAAACTGCAGACGCGCTGATAGGGAAACAAGGCATTGGTTATGAACTGCAGCCCGATACCGGCGACGTCAAGGGTCGAGATTATGTCCTCACGCTGTTCGAGGAGGGCCAGAGTCTGGTCGTGGCGATTCATTGGTTGGTACTCCTGAAGTGGGTATCAGACGTGACTGCCAGAAGCAGGTGGCCGTCATCATGTTCTTCTCCGTCGTCATCGAAGCGGGCCTGCAGCAGTCGGTAGCCTGGGGCCTGGCGGACGTAGCGCACGGCGCCATCGAAGTGGTCGATGATGGCTGTGCCGTAGCGCTGCTCGCGGGCAAAGGCGTTGCTGATCAGCAACCGGCCGTCGCTGGCCAGCAGGGTTCGCACATTGGCCAGCACCTGCGGCAGATCGTCGAGGATGTACCACAGCAGCTGGTTAAGGATCACCAGGCCAAAACGTTGGCTGCTCAGCGCTGGGGGCAGCGGGCTGGCACCGATATTGGCGCAGAAAAAGGGTAGCTGCGGATAGCGCTGGCGGGCACCGGCAATGGCCACGCTGCTGATGTCGAGCCCGCACACCTCGCTGCCGGCAAAGCGCTCGGCGATCAGACGGGTGACATGGCCGTGGCCGCAGCCCACCTCAAGAATGCGCCCGAGGTTGGGGCTGGTGGCGGCGAGGGTCAGCAGCCGTGCGCGAGACAGCTGGTAGTAGCGCCCCATCTGGGCGTTGGCGGACTGCTCCCATGGGTCGTCGCTGTCGCGGTAGTAACCGTCGAAATCGCCGACAAAGGCCAGCTCGCCGTCGCGCTCCTTGAAGATGTAGCTTTTCGATTTGGACATCGGTTAACCCTAGTGGCGCAGCGCATCATCCAGCGCGCGATAGGAAATATGGTTGACCAGCAGTGACTGAGGATTGCATACCGCAAGTTGAATCCCGTTAGGTTTCAGCACCGCTTGGTCAACCAATTGGAGGTAGTTGCAGATGCTCAGACAACCCAATTTGTCAGTGATGGTTCGGTTAGCGGTGGCATGGATCTGGTCCGGCTGACGATCCCACTGGCAAGCGCGATAGTCGGCTTCAATTGCCGCCTTGGCGCGGGCAAAGGCTGGCGAATCGGACGGTAGATCGAAGAAATACTGGTTGCCGCTCAGGTCGACTCCTAGCAGGCAGATCTCGCGATACCCCTGGCGCACGGCGAAGTTGATGGCGCAGTCGAGGTTGGAACTGTGGTGGATGAGCGGTTCGCGCGTCGCCAGGTAGTAGCGTTTGAGCAGGCGCGACAGCAGTGCCTGATCGCGGGTGGGCAGGGTGGTTGGCGAGTAGAGCCGGGTTCGCTGGGGGGGGCAGTGAAGCAGAGGCCGTCCGGGGGCGCTGTTGAGAACGAAGTCGTTGTTCAGTAGATGGCGGATCTGCATGTAGACGATTTCATGCTGGCGCTCGGGGTTGTTGAGTAGCTCGTCATGGACCGCCGCCAGTGCCTCTGCTGAGCGGCCGACTTCGATGAGGTGGTAGCGAGGCCGGAAAGGATGAACGTAGAAGTAGTTCACGCCAATGCTGTCGAACAATGCCAGCTGCTGCCAGGTAGCGTCGTCGATCCGGGCGATACTCGCGCCGCAGCCAAGAATGAAGACTCGGTCGCTGCGTCTTGCCCCGGTGCTCATTGTGTCGGCAGTGATGCCGCCCAGGGCAGGGGCCTCTTCGTTGAAACGGCCAGCCAGGTAACGGTCCCAGTAGATGTTGGTCAGCTCACGTTGTTCGTCAGGACCGCCACCATGCCAGCGGCTGTCGAGCCAGCCGCGAAGCCGGGTTAGCCGATGCAACCAAGGGGCGTATAGGCGATAGGCGGGGGTTTTGAATCCGAGTTGGCGCACAGCTTAGGCTCCACTGATGAGGCAGCCTGCTGCTGCGGCCAATACCTGCTGGCACAGCCAGTCGATGTCGGCTTGCTGATGGCAAAAGCCGGTAAAGACGATGCCGTTGGTGGGCCAGAGCACGCCATTCTCCAGCAGCTGCTGGCGGAAACGGCTTTGGGTGGCGGCGGGCAGCTCCAGTGCGTCGCGCTCGGCGCGGTTGCGAAAGTGGCTGGCGGTAAAGGCGACCCGGTTGAAGGAGCCGATGCCGATGGCCGACATCGGCAGCCCCTGATGCTTGAAGCCCTGATTAAGCAGGCTGCGAAAGCGCTCACCCAGTTGGTCGATATGTCGGTAATCGGCGCTGGCCAGCTGGCTGAGCACGGCGCTGCTGGCTGCGGCAACCAGCGGGTTGGCGGAAAAGGTGCCGCCGGTCAGGATCCGTTTGTGGCGGTCGCCAAAGGTGCGGGCGGCAACCTCATCGGTGCAGCTGGTCAGGCCGATCGGCAGGCCACCGCCGAGGATCTTGCCCCAGGTGACGATATCGGGTTGCAGCGGCCAGTACTGGCCGGCGCCACCGGGTGCGAGGCGAAAGCCGGTGATGATCTCGTCATGGATCACCAGAATGCCGAGCCGGCGGCATTCCGCTTCCAGCCGTTGCAGAAAGGGCAGGATGTCGGCGCGCGGATTGGAGCCCTGTACCGGCTCGATGATCACCGCAGCCAGCTCGTGGCCGTGGGCGGTGAGCAGCTCAAAGGCGCGCTCGTCGTTGTAGGGCAGCAGCAGGCTGAAATCGAGCACCGGCTGGGGGATGCCGTCGGGCAGGGTGGTGATGCCGGCGCCAAAGCGGCCGCCATCGTCCAGCAGGGTCCATTCATTCATGCCGTGCCAGCCGCCGTGGAAGCAGGCGATGCGCTGGCGGCCGGTGGCGGCACGGGCCAGACGCAGGGCGCGCAGGGTGGCTTCGGTGCCGCTGTTGCTGAACACAAAGTGGCGCTGGGGCGCAGGCAGCAGCGCAGCCAGCCGCTGGCAGAGGTCATGGATCTGCGGGTTGTTGTAGAGGTAGATGCTGCCATCAGCGATCTGGCGCTGTACGGCCGCTACCACCGCCGGATGGGCGTGGCCGAGGATCTGGCTGCCGGCGCCCAGGCCGGCATCAAACAGCCGGCGGCCGTCGTCGCTGTACAGATAGGCACCCTCACCGCGGACGATCACGGGGTGGCTGCCCTGGCCGTAGCCGGCGTTGTGTAACTGGTAACTAGACATGGGCAGGCTCACCGGGGCGTTGGGCGATCACCAGAATGTTGCCGGCCTGACGGGTCTCGACCAGCAGCCGGGCCAGTGCCGCCGCAAACTCATCGTCATGGATGCGCTCGGCGATAAAGTGGCCCGCGTTGGCGCGATGGCCCGCATCGCCGGCGGCCAGCAGCTTGCGCACATAGCTGACATCAAGGCTGCCATTAGGGGTGTGGTAGTCGATGAGGCTGAGCCCGGCACTGGCCAGCAGCACCCGCAGCGATTCGAGATTGAACAGGTTGATGTGGCCTGGCGGCAGGATCTGCACATGGTCGGTGCCCGCCACTGTCCACTCGAAACTGGTGGTGTTGGGGGTGGAGAAGAACCAGTAACCATCGGGGCGCAGCAGCCGGCGAATGGCGCCCGCGACCTCATGGGGGTTCTGCACATGCTCGAGGGTGTCCCACATGGTGATGCCATCGAACTGGCCATCCAGCTGCAGCTCTTCGACCATCGCCTGATGCAGCTGAACCTGCGGATGGTGGCGCCACAGATGCTGACAGGCATCGTCGCTGGGGTCGCAGCAGTGCACCTCGAACGGTGCCTCGCTGCGCTCCAGTGCGGTGAGAAAGATGCCGATGGCGCTGCCCACATCAAGCAGCCGGCCAGCGCTCAGATAGTGCTGGATGATGGCGATGCGGCGGCTGAAGATCGGCACCCGGTTCTCAAACGACTCGATGAAGAACTCGTTCTCGAACGCCTTCATCGGGCTGTTGTAGTAGTAGTGCAGCTGCGCCCTGCTCGGCATCGGGTTGCAGAACAGGTGGTGGCAGTGGCCACAGCGGTCGAGGCGGAAGCCGAACTTGTCGGTGAAGTGGTGCAGCTCGCGCCCCTTGCAGATGGGGCAGTGGTCGCTGCGCGGCTGGTCATTGCCGATCTGCAGCACCGCAGCCGCCGTTTCCGCCATCATCCGCGCCAGATTTTCCTGCTTCTTGCGGGTATGGATGGCATCAAAGGTGATGGCTGCCGGCTCACTCACTTGAGCGCCTCCTTCCATACGGCGGCATGGTTGAAGCCGTGCAGGGTGCCGTCGGTGTTGCACTTGTGGCAGGGGTTGCAGGCGCGGTTGCCGTTGAGCAGCTTCTTGCGGTACTGGTTGAACGCCTTGCTCTGCCATACCTCCAGCAGCCGCTGGGTGGCGACATTGCCGAACTTCATCTTCTTGTTCCAGTCCTGCATGCACAGCATCACATCGCCGTTCCAGTCGATGGTCAGCGAGTAGGCGGTGTAGTAGCAGGGGTGATGGGGCACCACCTCTGGCTGGTTGCCCACATGGACAGTGCCGGCGCGATTGGTGAGCTTGAGGCCAAAGCTGTCTTCGTCGGTGTGCCAGCGGTCGCGCAGGATGTAGTCATCCTTGGTTAGCCCCGCCTCGGCGAAGCGCTGATGAAAGTCGTCTATCTGCTCCGGGCCATCGTAAAGGCTGACCACGAAGTAGCTGATGCCGGCATCAAACAGCTTGCGGATGCGGCTGGGCTTGAGCGTGTCGCCGTTGGTGACCAGTTCCAACCGTACCTGCTTGGGAAAGGCGGCGACCAGTGCTTCGAAATGGGGGCAGAGGGTAGGCTCTGAGTAGCCAGAGAAGACCACCACGCCGCTGTAGTTGAGCATCTCAAGCTCGGCACCGATCTTGGTGGCCAGCTCGACACTCATGTGCAGGTTCTGGTTGGGGTACGCGTCGTCATCGGCGCGAGGGCAAAAGCTGCATTTCCGGTTGCACAGTTCGGTGACGTTGATGTCGATCCAACTGAACAGCGGTAGATCATTTTGGAGATGAACCACATCGATGTAGCTCGATTTGCGGCGCAGGTTGTTCTTGGTGGCTTCGTTCAGCATGGCTATCTCGCTTTGAGGAGGGCCGCATTGGCCCTGTTTCCGGCTGCTACAGATTATGGTGAGATCGGCGAAAACAGCGGTTTCTTAAGGCGGGAGCACGTACCAGTTCTCCGGCGTTGGCGCGCCTCTGCGCGCGGAGCGAACTGAAAACTCCGCTTGCGAGAGCGAGACTGGGGCATGGTGGAGGTAGCTATCCGAGGCGCCAGGATCACGGCCCCAGAGCGCCGGGAGCAGGGTGCAGCGGTGGCCGTTCTCAACCAGACCATCGTGAAAGGCATAGGCGCCGGTGTAGGACCAGGCGCGCGCTTGCGTCCAGTTGTCGAACTCCAGCATGACCAGCAGTACGTTCTTCGACATCGATCAGGCCTCGTGTTCTGGTGTTTGTTCGATTCCTCGCAGCAAGGCTGCGATCTCGGGCTCGCGGGCCTCCTGTTCGTGCAGGGGACGAAAGCCGACATGGTGCTTCGCCTGGCGCAGCAACACGCGCGCGAGAGGTTTGTCTGACCGCATTGCCGCACGCGCCCACGCAATCAGTGCGCCCACATGGCCAGGGTCGAGATCCAGCAAGCGCTGCGCGGCGTCGATGCTTGCGCCGATATCGCCGGCAGCCTGCGCTGAGAGCAGAACTGCGTATAGCTCGCGCGCGCCACCACCACTGGCGCTGTGGCGCTGCAGACCGAGCCGGGCGCGCAGGGTTTCAAGTGTCCGGTGGTCGAGGCGGTGTTCGTGCCGTGCAAGGTGTTCGCGCAGCGCCGCATGCGCTGCAGTGTCGTCGCGCTCGCTGATCTCCTCGATCAGCGGTGCCAGGTAGTGCGGAATCAAGCTGCGGCAACGCGCGAGCAAGGCCATGCGCTGCTGCGGGTCGGAAGAGCGTCGCGCACGTTCGAGCAGCAGCGGGGCGAAATCTTCGATACCGTTGATCAGGGCTTGTTCGTCGATGTGGGCTCCCGCGAGGGCGGCGTCGCGCAGGGCTTGTGCCCCGGCGTGCTGGGCGGTCATGAACTCGATGAAGCCACTTTGCAGCGCTTGTTCGCTGAGCAGGCGCATCAGAAGATCAAGCTCGGGCGTCGGTCGCCCGCCGCCTTGGACCAGCAGGCGGTCGGCGCAGCCGGCCAGTGCGTCGAGTTGCGCGCGCGGCAAGGTGGTGTTGAAGGCTTTGCAGGTCCAGGCCAGGGAAAAGCTGGTGTCGGGCTGGCGCTCAATCAGCACGCCGCGTGAATACCCGGCACCGAGGTGGTCGCGCAGGTAGTCGGCAGCCGAAAGCGGTTTGATGTGGATGCCGAGCACGCGCGGCCAGCTCAGCAAGGTGCCGCCGCGCGCGAAGAAGCGGTAGCCGAACTCCACGTCTTCACAGCCGTAGCGGGTAAAGCCCTCGTCGAACTTCAGATCACTGAGAGCGGCTGTCTTGAAGCTGGTGAAGCCGCCCATGAAATTCGCGTGGGGCCGGCCTTCCGGCACCGTATGAAAGACGTTCCAGTTGCCGCGGGTCTCGAACCATTCGGTCAGCGCAGACTGGTGGGGGCCGCCACGCCAGGTGACGCAGCCCATCATCATGGTCAGCGAATCGGGGTGCTGGTTGTGGAAATCGACGACTGCCTGCGCAAAGCCCGCTGCGGGCACGATGTCGTCGTCGATGAACATTCCGAGCGAGGTCGCCATTGCGGCCGCACCGGTGTTACGGCCGGCGGACAGGCCACGATTACGCTGGTGGACGCGCAAACTGGCCCCGCGCGCAAGGATGGCCTGGGCTTGCGCTTGAGACGGCGCTTGATGGCCGTCCCAAACGACAATGCTTGCCAGGTTTTCTGCCTGCAGCACACCCAGTATCCGATCGAGCAGTCCGATATCGCGCCCGAGGGTCGGTATCGCAATGCTCAGGTCTTCACGGCGATACATGGGCTGCCCCCTGTGTGGGCCAAAGGCTCGCGAGTACGCGTTCGGTCCAGCCACGAGCGTTCATCCGGGCCCGCCATATCTCTTGGCCGCGTGCCACGGTCGCACGGCGTGCCACATCATCCGCCAGGTAATGGTCGATCAGGGCGAACAACTCATCTTCGCCGCGAAAGTATTCGACCCCCTCGCCGGGGGCGAGCAGTAGACGCGTTTCGGGATTGTCTTCCTCTAGCAGCAGGACGGCGCATCCCAAGACCTCTCTTACCTTGCCCTTGCACTGGGAGCGGAACGGGTAGGTCTGTGTGTTGACACAGATTTTCGTGCGGCGCAGCGCTGCCGCGTAGTCGGCAACCGGCAGCGGCTCGCGGTCTTGCTCATACACGCCACCGAGGTGCTGGAAGCGCTCGCCATAGCGGGTCTTGAGCCGGTCGATCCAGTCGCGGCGACGCCCGACCGAACTGCCAAAGAGGGCGATCTCGTACTGCGGCGGCGCCTCGGGCTCGGGGTAGAACAGGGCGGGGTCGAACACCGTCGGGTGAAAGATCACCCGTTCGGTGTGACGGTGGTGCTCGTAGGGCGGTTCGTGCGCCCGCATCTTCGTTAGCCGGGTGCCATTGGAGTTCTCGATCACGAGATCGGCCCACGCCAGGCTCGCGCGTTCGTAGTCGAGGTAGCTGCCGTGGGTGGCGGCTTCGTCGTAGTCCCACCACAGGGTGACGATCTTCATGCGGGGGCATAGCGCCCTCGCGGCATCGAATACCGACGGGGCGAGGTTCTCGTGGGGATGAACCGGCGTGTGTACCAATAGGTCTGGCTGGAACTCGCGCACCGTATCAAGAATCTCGCGCTCCCAAAGGTCGCGAAGCGCTCCGTCCGGATTGCGGCCGTAGAGGGTGTGAAGCGTGATCTGGTCGCCATGCAGTGCGCGCAGATCCGCTTCGATCCCTTCTTCGTACGCACGACTTGAGATCACCACGTGTCTGGCGTGCCGTGGGATATCTTTCGGGGCAATGACGGGCAGGCCGAGTCGCTCGCTGCCCTGCAGGCTTTCGTCGCGGTCTGCGAGCGCTACGATCGGCAGGCGTCCGAGCTCTGCCATGAACTGCCTCGTGTGCGCGCCAGCGCCGTAGACGACGCAGCTTGCGCCGGCACTTGTGCGGGCAATCTCATCGATGCGTTGCGCGATCAGGCAGCGATACTCATCGGTGTCGCGCCCCAGCGTCACCAGACGGTACTCACCGATCAAACCCGATGCCAGCATGGGGTTCATGACTTCGAGCACCCCGGCCGAGTCGGCCAGCGACTTGGTGTCGAAGCGATGAATCACGAAGAGGACGCGTGGCTTTGGTGTCATTCCATCAGAGCGCGATGTCGTACTTGCGGACGATTTCTTGCGCTTTGGCGAAGCTCGACATGTCGATTACATCGTCGGTGTCGAGCATGATGTCGAAGGCCGATTCGATGGCGGCGACGAGTGCCATGTGGGCCACCGAATCCCACTGCGGGATGCTGTTGAAGCGCAGGTCGTCCACCACCTGATCGGGCGGAATCGCCAGCGCATCGCTGAAGGTTTGTCGAAGTCTGTCCAGATTGCTCATGCGCGTGTCCTGTTTGCCTCGCCTGTGCGTGCCTGGCGCAGCATTACGAAGTGGATGATGCTCCGACCACGAGCAAGCCGTGGGCGGATAAGACGCGGGAAACCCCGCCATTTGTTGCTAACCTTGCGTCGGTCGGGCGTGCAAGATGATCCTTGGAACGCCGCATCACCGCAACGCTTGGAGCGCTCTCATGATTCAGATCGGGCATATCCGGGTCGGGCTGGACTCGACCCCCTTCTTCATCGCCGAGATGAGCGGCAATCACGGCGGCTCGCTCGATCGCGCGTTGGCGATTGTCGATGCGATGGCCGCTGCGGGTGCGCATGCGCTGAAGTTGCAGACCTATACCGCAGACACGATGACGCTGGACATCGCCGAGCGCGAGTTCCTGATCACCGACACCGAAAACCTCTGGAAGGGGCGCACGCTTTACGACCTCTACGAAGAAGCGCACACGCCTTGGGCTTGGCACAAGCCGCTATTCGAACGCGCGCGCGCGCGCGGCATGTTGGCGTTCTCCACCCCGTTCGACGCTACGGCGGTGGATTTCCTCGAAACGCTCGATGTGCCTTGCTACAAGGTCGCTTCGTTTGAGAACGTTGATCTGCCGCTGATTCGAAAGGTGGCCGCGACCGGCAAGCCGATCATCATGTCTACCGGTATGGCTACGCTGCGCGAAATCGGTGAGGCGGTGGACGCGGCGCGCGGAGCGGGTTGCCACGATCTGGTGCTACTCAAATGCACCAGCAGCTATCCGGCGCCGCCGGAAGAAAGCCACTTGCGCACCCTGCCGCACATGCGGGAGGCATTCGGCTGCGAGGTGGGTTTGTCCGATCACACGCTTGGCATCGGTGCCGCGATTGCCGCGGTGGCGATGGGCGCAACGGTGATCGAGAAGCACGTAACCCTGTCGCGCGCCGAGGGCGGTGTCGATAGCGCTTTTTCGCTCGAGCCGGCCGAGGTCAGGCAACTGATGGCCGAATGCGAGCGGGCGAGGGCGTCGCTGGGCGCCGTGCATTACGGCCCTGGGGAGCGCGAGGCCGATTCGGTGAAGTTTCGCAGGAGTCTTTACGTCGTGAGAGACGTTGCTGCCGGCGAACGTCTCAGTGCGGAATCGGTGCGGGCGATCCGGCCGGGCTTGGGGCTCTTGCCTGGCCATCTGCCGCAAGTGCTCGGGCGGCGCGCCGCGCGCGACATCAAACGCGGCACACCGGTGAGCTGGGACCTGCTCGATTGATTTCCTGCGCCGCGCCTCAGCGCGCGGCCTCGACGCGGTTCTTGCCAGCGCGCTTGGCGCGGTACATCGCCTCGTCCGCACGGTCGATCGAGCGTTTCGCGGGTTCGTTCGGATCAAGCCGACTGACTCCTGCGCTAAACGTGATCAGCCGCTTGCTGTTGTCGTGCAGGAAGAAGCGTTTGGTCAGCTCGCGCTGAAGGCGTTGAACGACACCGACCGCCGCATCGAGTTCGGTGTCTGGCAGCACCAGAATGAACTCTTCGCCACCATATCGGGCGACTGAATCCTGCGGACGGATCGTGTCGCCGATGACGCGGGCGAGGTGAACCAGCGCTTCGTCGCCGGCCGTGTGGCCGAGCGAATCGTTGAGCTGCTTGAAGTTATCGACGTCGATCAGCGCGATGCACAGCGCTTTGCCGCTGCGCTCGGCGCGGCCGATCTCTCGTTCAAGTGTTTCGTCCAGCCCCTTGCGGTTCAGCGCGCCGGTCAGCGGGTCGTGACGCACCAGGTCGCTTGCGTTGTCGAGTTCTTGGCGAAGGCGCTCTACCTCGGCGTTGGCGTTATCAACCTGCTGCTTTAGTGCGCTCAACTCGCCGCGCGAGTTTTCCGCGCGGATCTGCATGTTGCGGGTCTCGCTGATGATCTCTTCGACCACCGAGGCGAGCTCGCCAATCGTTTGGGCCTGCGCGACCTGTGCTGCGCAATGCTCCATCCGG